>JAIDLK010000035.1 GCA_029051085.1 Alphaproteobacteria bacterium
GCCTTATAAACAGCTTCTCCCAGCTTCATTGCTTTTTCGGTCAGCGCATCCGTCTTTTCTTTCAAAGATTCTGCAGTAGCCTCAGCTTTGGCCAGCTCTTCAGACAATGCTGTCTTGGCATCTTCAATCGCCTGTTTTTCTTCGGCGCTAATTTTATCACCGTGTTCTTTCAGGGATTTTTCAATACCGAATATTGCAGCCTCGGCCGTATTTTTAGCCTCTGCCAATGCACGCTTTTTCTTGTCCGCTTCAGCATTTGCAGCCGCTTCATCAACCATCTTTTTAATATCATCCTCGGACAGACCACCATCAGATTTAATAGAAATCGTCTGTTCCTTGCCGGTTCCCTTATCTTTGGCCGATACATGAACGATACCGTTTGCGTCAATATCAAACGAAACCTCAATCTGCGGCATGCCGCGCGGGGCAGGGGCAATTCCCTCCAGATTAAACTGGCCCAGCAACTTGTTATCCGCCGCCATATCACGCTCACCTTGGAACACGCGAATTGTCACAGCCGACTGGTTGTCTTCGGCGGTTGAAAATACCTGGGATTTCTTTGTAGGAATTGTAGTATTGCGGTCAATCAGGCGCGTAAACACACCACCCAGTGTTTCAATACCCAGCGACAACGGTGTAACGTCCAACAGCAGAACATCTTTTACATCGCCCTTCAAAACGCCACCCTGAATCGCGGCACCGTCTGCGACCACCTCATCCGGGTTTACACCCTTGTGCGGTTCACGACCAAAGAAGTCTTTTACAACCTCGGCAACTTTTGGCATACGTGTCTGACCACCAACCAAAATTACTTCATTTATCTGAGATTTTTCAATCCCGGCATCAGCCAACGCTTTTTTGCAAGGCTCAATCGTGCGCTGAATCAAATCATCTACCAAAGATTCCAGCTTTGCACGGGTCAATGTTGTATTAAAGTGCTTTGGTCCGGTCGCATCCGCGGTCAAATATGGCAGATTTATATCCGTTGACGTCTTGGACGACAGTTCAATTTTTGCCTTTTCCGCCGCTTCTTTCAAGCGCTGCAGCGCCAATTTGTCGTTCTTTAAATCAATTCCTGTCTGGCCTTTGAATTCGGAAATCAGGTATTCCAAAATGCGCGCATCAAAGTCGGAACCGCCCAGCTGAGTATCGCCGTTTGTGGACTTTACCTCAAACACACCGTCAACAATTTCCAAAATGGAAACGTCGAACGTACCACCGCCCAAGTCATAAACGGCAACAATACCGTTTTTGTCTTTTTCCAAGCCATATGCCAATGCGGCGGCCGTCGGCTCATTCACAATACGCAAAACATTCAGACCGGCGATACGTCCCGCATCCTTGGTCGCCTGGCGCTGGGAATCATTGAAATACGCCGGAACTGTGATAACGGCATCTGTAATCGGCTCGCCCAGATATGTTTCGGCATCTTTCTTCAGCTTTGCCAGAATCATGGCAGAAATCTGAGACGGAGCATACTTTTTCCCCTCCATTTCAACCCATGCGTCACCATTATCGCCGCGTACAATTTTATACGGCACGCGCGCCGCAATTTCTTTGACAACCGGACTGTCATAGCGCAGCCCCATCAGACGCTTTATTTCATAAATTGTATTTTCCGGATTTGTTACAGCCTGGTTCTTGGCGGTAATACCAACCAGCTGTTCGCCATTCGCGGTCAACGCAACAACAGACGGTGTCGTACGCTGTCCTTCGGCGTTTTCGATAATCTTTGGGTCGCTACCATCCATAAAGGCCATGGCGGAATTTGTTGTACCCAAATCGATACCTAATACTTTTCCCATTTTTTCACTCCTTATAAACTCTGTTTGCCTCTGATATAGTGAACACGAAAAAGCATTTCAAGACCACAGGAAAAAAATAATACTAAAAAAACCGCCCCAAAAGGGACGGTTTGAATTGCATTTGCAAAAATTATTTCTTTGCAGGTGCCGCCGGCGCCGATGTTTTTGCCGCATCAGCTTCTTCCGGCATTTTACCACCGATTGTAACAAACGCCAATTCAGCCTGGTGCAGCCCCAGTTCAATACCATTCGGCAGAACCAAGTCAGTACCGTGAACCACGTCACCAATTGTCAGGGTCGACAAATCAATTGTGATTTTTTCCGGAATCGCATCAACCAAGCCACGCAAAGCAACCTTACGTACAGCAAAGTTCAATACGCCGCCCAGTTTCAAGCCCTTGGATGTTTCAGCATTGATAACCTCTACCGGAACAACAACGTTTACCGGCTTTTTAACATCAATGCGCTTAAAGTCAACATGAACAACCGCATCGGTTACCGGATGATACTGAATATCCATCAGCATGGCATCTTCGCTGCCGTTCGGTGTTTTGATTTGGAACAATTTTGTCCGCAAGCCCGGTGTTCTGATTAACATTTCAAAATCACGACCATTCAGCTCAATCGCGATTGGCGTCTTCTTTTCACCATAGATAACAGCGGGGATGTTTTTATTATTGCGGATGCTGCGGCTGGCCCCCTTGCCAGTATTCGCGCGAATTTCTGCATTTACATTTATTGCCATTTTTTAGTCCTTTTATAGCATGTTATTTTGTTCTGCGCGACCTCCAAGGGTGCCGCGCGATGCGTATTATTTCTTAAAAACATGCAAAAATCAAGGTTTTTATTTACTTTTTGCGTAAAAACAAGAAACGGGCGCGTCCATATTGCTTGTCTCGCAATACTTCCCATGTAATATCATCCGGCGCCAAGAATTTCTGTGCATCCTGTTCCCAGACCACAATTCCACCGGTGCGCATAATACCACCCAGCTTTCTTACAAGCGCCGCACCGACATCGGCCGCCGCATATGGCGGGTCAACAAAAACCAAATCGGCATCCGCGCCGCACTTTTCAATCAATGTCATCGCATCAGCGGCCAGCACCGATGCCCGCGCCCCGATATGCAGCAAATTTAAATTCCCACGCACGGTTCCAGGCACCAAGTCCGAGAATACAACACTGCATTCCGGCCAACGCGACAGGCATTCTATACCAAACGCGCCACTGCCTGCAAATGCATCCCACACCCGGCCGGGCCGCACATCCAGTGATGACAACATATTAAACAACGCGATGCGCGCCCGATTCTGCGTCGGTCGCCCACCCGCTGGCAGGCGCAACTTGCGCCCGCGGAATTCACCCGAAATAATTTGCAATTTTGAATCCATGCCATATACTTTACAGCATGGATTTTATGAAACAAGCTTTAATTTTGGCACGCCGCGCCGCCGACCATGGTGATGTACCTATTGGTGCGGTTATTGTTCATGATGGGAAAATTATTGCCCGCGGTGAAAATAAAGTTCAACAAAAAAAGAATCCGACACTGCACGCGGAAATTGTGGCGATAAATCGCGCATGCAAAAAGCTCGGGCAAAAGTTTCTGACCGAATGCGACATTTATGTATCTCTGGAGCCATGCGCGATGTGCGCAACTGCAATATCTTTTGCACGCATGCGACACATATACTTTGCCGCCACAGACGAAAAGGGCGGTGGCATAACCGCCAACGCGCGAATATTTGACACAGACCGTCACCTGTGGCGCCCCGGCATCACACAAATGTCGGACCACGCCCCGGCATCCGCGCAAATGTTACGGGATTTCTTTAAACAGCGTCGCCGTAAAAATTAAATATCCAAATCCATATTACATACCGACATGATTTGCCCGTTATATTTAACGCGCAGATGCCCGCATTCTTTATCGGTGGCATCACCGTAAAATATATTGTCACCAATTTTTACTTTTAGGCTGTGCTTGGTGCGCGGCCTGCGGCGCAAATACAGAGTATAATTACCGGAAAACCGCAAAATTCTTCCACAGTCCGAAATATCATCGGCCCCCGCCGGCGAATATGGCGCGATATTATCGGTTGCCGCGGCACATGACGCAACACCACCAGCCCCAACAGTATCATCCACAAATTCACCACATTCAAATTTTCCAGTACCAACATTTGTCAGAAATTTGCCCGTTACTAAATCCAACATGCCGCATTCATCTTTTACGGAGTCATATACCGGAATTAAATCGATTACTTTTTTATCATTTCGCCATTGTGTAAATGAATATACTTTCAAAGAATTATGAATCCATCTGACGCCCGTATTGATGTTTACCGCAAATAAGTATCCGGGATAGTCAACATTGAATTCTCCGGAATTTGAATATATTGTTTTGCCATCCAAAATCCAATCACCGCGCCGTATTTCCAATATAAGCCTAACATCCGCGGGCAAATGCCCCTTAGATTCCGTAGTTGGATGATAATCATTATATCTGATATAGGCCATGTTATTATAACCGTTCAGCCAATAATGGCTTTCCGAATTCGCCGTACCAAAAATCGCATTATCGCCACTTATTCTCCCATTTTCAAAAACAATCTCCGTATCAATATCCGCCCCCAACAGAATTCCCGTATCTATGTACTGCGCGCCCGTGCTCTTTATATATTTTATGCGATGAAATCGGTCCGCCAGGTCATAAAATACAGGAACCCCGCCCGGACAGTAATGATTCTCAGGGCATGTCGTTTCCGCCATACCGGCGGTGGGAACATATTTCCCGACATCAGTTATTAAATAGCAATCATTTACACAGGCCGCCTTTGGAACACTATGCGAATACAAACCGGGACACGCCGCACAAACGTCACCATTGGCGTATTCCCCGATATTGCACTCAGCGCCCAGCACCGACGCACACCACATCCCCACAACAACAAACACCCCAACATTCCTAAACATTGCCATCGCCCCGCTAAAAGTTGCTTTTTGAAATAAAAAACCACTCAAAAATCGAGTGGTCAGGAGGTTCAGAACAATCTTACGAATTGTGTGCTTATTCAATATATTCGCAACCCTCCTGACCCGCGGTTCAGGAGTTATTTTTCGTCGCGATATAAAAACAGGCGCATTGCGCCAACAATCAACGACGCGTAAGCAGAGGTTCTGACACCCCATCGGCGAAACCCTCGCCGACACTTTCAGTATATAATATACAGGCCGTAAAAACAAGAAATAAAAAACGCCCCGGTCGGGGCATTTTTTAATCTATCAGCGGCTTTCCGGTCATGTCATTCGGCACCGGCACCCCCGCCAGTTTTAACACTGTCGGCGCAATATCAGCCAGGCCGCCATCATGCACGGTATGCGCATCATTTGAAACGACAATAAAATTCACCGGATTGGTCGTATGTGCCGTCCACGGCAGATTATTATCATCATCCCACAACTTTTCTGCGTTTCCATGGTCCGCTGTAATCAACACCGCGCCGCCCAAATCCAAAACCGCCGGAACCAGGCGCGCCAGTTGCGCATCCAATGTTTCCATCGCGCGAATTGTGGCCGCCTCATTTCCGGTATGACCGACCATGTCGCCGTTGGCATAATTCAAAATCACAACATCAAAGTCCCCCAATTTAGGCAACAGTGCATCGGTAATCTCAACCGCCGACATATCCGGCTTCATATCAAACGTTGCGACCGCCGGCGATGCAATCAATACTTTGTCCGAATTTGGAAAATCGATATTGCGTTCTGCATCAAAGAAATAGGTGACATGATTATATTTTTCCGTTTCAGCAATCCGCAACTGGCTTTTCCCGGCCGCCGCCAAAACATCACCCAATGTATTTACAACCTCTTCATCGGGCAACAGCGCCGGGCACAGCTCGTTCAGCCCTTCGCCATACTGTGAAAAACACAGCATACGGGCACCCGTTTTTAACATCGCACGTACAATTTGCCGGGCACGGTCGCTGCGATAATTACCAAACAGAAAACCGTCCTTGTCCGTGATTGCAACATCACCATCTATAACAATCGGCTTGATAAATTCATCTGTTTCACCGCGCGCATAAGCATCCGCCAGCGCCGCATCAATTGTAGGCGCGGTAAATTCGGATTTCGCACACGCAATCGCATCAAATGCAAGCTCCGTACGCTCCATATTCTGGTTGCGGTCCATTGCATAATAACGTCCAGACAAAGTTCCGAAAAATGCCCGACCATCGGCCAGATATTCACTTAATTCCTGTTGAATCTTGGCCACATATTCCGGCGCCGATTGGGGCAGGGTATCGCGCCCATCCGCAATAAAGTGGATGCACACGCGCAGTCCCTGGGCCAGAACACGGCGCATTATTAACAACATATCATCCAAATTGGAATGAACGCGCCCATCAGACATCATGCCGGCGAAATGAACGATTCCACCGGTGCTTTTCACACCTGCAATAAATTCTGCCAATGCCGTATTTTTGCTCCAGTCTTCAATCTGAAAACGGCGCAGAAACTGATTTACCACACGGCCGGCCCCCATTGTAATATGCCCGACCTCAGAATTCCCCATGGTTCCCACCGGCAATCCAACCGCAGGACCGCTGGCCTCTAACACAGAATGAGGATACTGATTTAATAATTTGTCAAAAAACGGCATATTTGCCATCGCCACAGCGTTATGCGCAGAATTCGGATTGATTCCGACGCCGTCCATAATGCATAAAACAACTGGTTTTGTCATACTTTTCCCCTGTTTTTCAAATTCAAAGCGAACGGTAGCACAACCGTTTTTTGATTGCAAAAGAAAAAGAAAACATGTATAAATAGGATAAATATCATATATTAAAGTCTAGCATTGGAGAGGATAAAGAATGAGTGGTAAAGCATTTACCCCGACAGCCGTAGACGAGCACATCGGTCAAAGATTACAACTTCGTCGCACAATGATGGGCTTGTCTCAAAAAGATTTGGCTAAAAAATGTGGGGTTACTTTTCAGCAGATTCAAAAATATGAAACCGCCGGCAACCGTGTTTCGGCGGCGCGACTGTTTGAGCTAAGTACACTGTTGGAAACACCGGTGTCGTTCTTCTTTACCGGCCTGCCGGGAAACATGCCCGAAGAAACAAGGGCCAGCCGCTCTTTACACGTGGCCGAACAGACCGCAAATGACCCATTGGGCAAGAACGAGTCGCTACAGCTTATAAATCTTTATTGGAAATTACCAAACGATGAAACGCGCCAAATGATTATGAAACTGATGAAAACATTGAACGGCGCCGCGTAAAAGAAAAAATCCCGCTTTTCGCGGGATTTTTAATATATCTATCTGCGCACAGGCCTACGTGCCGACCGCGCGGCACCGGAACTGCTGGCCTCATCCGAACCGGCAATAACTGTCTGCACGCCACCACTTGTTACACAAATCTTATAATCATCCGGCGCTTGAATAGTCCAGCATTGCCTTGAAACATCCGGTTGATCAGATTTCGTTTTGGCCTTGCCATACTGTAAGTCCGTCTTTGTATATCCATCCGTTGGGATACAAAAGCCTGTAGCAGATGCTTTTTCATCAAAAATCTGGCCGACATCACACTTTATGCACGTTCCATCTACGGGCGAAGGGCCGCCACGCATATTTAGCGCACACTCTTGACACGTTCTGTTTGTTGTAGACGGGAAAGCATAACCAGACTCACGACATCTGTATTGATAGCAGCCCATATTATTATTATATTCCATAATCATAGTGGCGGAATCAAAACCGTTGCTGGGCCAATTAGAGCAGGTCTGAGCCAAAGCACAGGCGGTTTCATCCACGGGAATACAATCTGTTCCCGCCGCATTTGCCGTATATCCGTTTTTACACAACAATGTGGCTTCTGCCGCCGGCCATGCCTCAATTCCACCGCGCACTGATTTCCAGCCCTCGCGACGTGCCCGAATAACAAACGGACGCGCCCAAGCGCCATGACCACCATCCAGCCAATCGGATACGGCCAAAATCATATCATGCTCCTGACCCTTATGTACGCCACACCCTTTGTATTCGTTCCAATGAAACATTGCGACCGCACTTTCTACCTGAGGATCTCTTGCCATTGTATAGCTGTTAAAATCGTCACGTCTAAATGGCGTGGAATCGCACCCCGTTGGCGTTGTGTTGGCACACCCCTCGCCACTAAAGCCGGGCTTGCAAAGCCAATGGCACTGCTGGGAACCCTGGGCCGGCTCTGCATACAAAGTCCATGCATTGCCTTTCTTTTTGTGTTCGGCATAAATTGTAGTAATGCAAAAACGTGCGCCGTTTTCGTTTACCTCACGGGCAACCAGCATCAAAACCCCCATGTCATCCACCAATACGCACTGACCTGGAGAATTGGCATCAATCGAGTAATTTCCTTTACAAGTCTCTCTATCACGACCAATTGTAGCATCACCCATATTGGACCCCAAACAATAAGTCATTGTCGGGCTTTTCCAACTGGCCTTAAGTGTGTTAATTCTATTTTCTCCGCCGGCAAATGCAACACAAGGCACTGTTGCCATACAAACAAATAATAAAATGTTTCTTATTTTTTGCATTTAAGTGTCCACCGTATTATTTGGCCACATAGCATACGCTATTTTCATAATAGCCGCCCATGGGACCTTCGCATTGTGATTTATACCAAGCCTCTGAAAATATGCATTCATCACGGTTTCTGTCATATTGGGCGACCGGGTTTTCTGCGTCCGTATTATAATTCAGACACTGAATCTGCGTGTCATTTTGCACACAACGTCCCCATGACAGCTCTTTATTTGCATCTGACCGTCCGCCAAAGTAATTTGCATAAAACGCCGTTAACAATGTTCCGGACAGATTATCCTGCATTACGCCGTCCGCTTCAATCCAGTATCCGTCAATATCCTCGCATGCTTCCATCAGCTGGTAATCCAACTCTTCATACAAATCATTTATTGCCTTGTTAACCGTGGTTTCTGTTTCGGCAGCCAATGTCTGGGACGTTGGATCGGCACAATACATCTGGGCATAACCACGAACAGTGGTTGTCAGCTCTTCACGTGACATTCCGCGACAGTTCCACGGATACCCGCGGTCACCTTTTTGCGGTGTACATGTATCTTTCAATTTGTTTTCAAGCGCTGTCGCACAGCCTTCGGCCACACGAACATCATCAACCGTCTGAACAAAGCTGACCAACGCCGTCAAACCACATGTGGCACCGTTTGTCAAACGACCATTACTATCAAACTGACATTGAACATCCCCAGCGCCCGCATACAGTGCGGCGCATGCGGCAACCTTATCCTGGCACATCGCGCGCGCTGCATACGCAGCTGTCGCACCGGCATACTGAGATGTTGTGTTATCAAAGCTTTTTAGTGCATTTGACTGAGTATCATAACAGTCGGCCATCGTGCTTACACAAGACATCTTTACTTCTTCTATCTTTGCATCCTGGGCCTGGGCTATTTCAATCAGGGCCGTGCGCTTAAACTCGTTCCAAACAATATCGGAAATATCACGACACGAATCCAGCGCGGTTGTCGCAAACATCTTTTTTGAATCAAGGAATTGATTAAATTGCGCATTACGACCCAGAACATCTGCAGAGCCATCCAGATTTATCTGTTCAACCAGCTGGAACAGGCGAGGGCTGTAAATCGGCTCACCGGTATTCTGGTCGATATAAACACCACTGTAGTCCAAACATCTTTTATAATTTGCACCGCATGCCGTATCCTGGGTCAGGGCGGTGCGCACTTTGTCCAGACACTCGTTAACATCTGCGGAATTATGCGCACGATATTCTTCCAAGCGCGCATCACGCAAAATCTTTTCAGCCTGGCGTACCGTCTGCTTAACAGCTTCCCTCTGGCTATTAACTTTCTTTTCATATGCGTTACAATCCTGAGTTATCAGGATATTATACGCACTGCGCGCCATTGTTAAGACCGCATTGTTTTCACATGACTCAGAAATAATCTTTAAACACTGCGAATTAGCAGAGTCATACAGTTTCTGCCCCTCAAGCTGGCTTAAATCCTCGCCCGAAGAGGTATTGAATATTGAACTGCCGCCACCACTCCAAATATCATCAACATCATCGGTAAAATCAAATGACATAATCCCCAATGACGTCGTAGAGCCGGACGACGTCGACGCCTTTTTCTTACCGGACAGCAGGTCACCGATTTCATTCAATGTATTTGCGGCCGCGCTGGTGTCTTTCTTTATCGCCAGTTCGCCAACCGTGGCACTGTACATTGCATTAACTTCAGCCGCAGTCTTATCAACCGCATTCAGATTATTGTCTTCAAACTGCATCAGCAATGTTTTTGCCTGTTCCAACGCATATTCCGTATCGCGAAATTCCGTAAACTTGGAGCTGCAATAACAGCGGCGATAAGTATCGTTCGCATTGGCGCAAAACTGATCCATACATGTGGCATATGCTTCGCGGCATGCCGCATACCCGCCGCCAATGGCGGAAATATCATCAAATACAGCCGTCGCACGGGCCGATGCGGCACGCGATACATTTGCAGATGTTGCACTGCGGGCAACAGATGAGCTTGTGGCGGCACGAACAACGTTTGAGGATGCCGCCCGTCCAACCGTGGCATGTGAAGCCGTCGGCGTTGCAGTAACCGTACCGGACCGCGGTGTCGCGGTTGCGCTGCGCGCCGACACACCGACACCAGTGGCGACCGTCTTGCCCGATACAGCCGCGGCGCGACTAACCGTCGTTGTCGGCCGACGCGTGGCCGACCGAGATACGGCAGACGCCGCGGTCGTCGTGGTGGCCGCCCGCTGAACATCACGTCCATCGGTGCGCGCGCTGGCCGTGGTGGTGTTTGACGCCGTCCCGCCGCGCGGATTAGGCGCCTGGGCAGCAAAAGCATCCCCGCCCGCCAGCAATGAGGCGACAATAAATGAAACTTTAAAAATTTGTGCGTAACAAAAGCTCAAATTTACATCTCTCTGTTGATATTTTATCACGTTTAGCCAAACGGAATCAATACCGAATTTTATTCAATACAGCAATTTACTGCATTTTTTACCCAATCCCCCAGACGACGTACCGTGGACTTTGAATTATTATCTGCGGATACCGGCGTCTCTGCTTGCGCAGGATTTGCAGCCGTCTTCAGCTTGCACTCTTTTGTCACCCCGGCGTAAAATTCCGGAACCGCCTGCTGAACCCCGGTCAAATCAATCAGATTCATATTGATTCCCCAGAACAGCGAATACAAATCATACGCCTTGTCAAACATGGCATAGGCATCCTTGGTATTGCCGGCACCCAACGCCTTGGTTCCAACCTCCATCAGGCGCATTGACGCTGCCAACAGATGCTTGGATATGCACCAAACCTCACCATTTTCAGCACTGGATTTTTGGACAATACGCTCCATCAGCTCTTTGCGCATCTCGCGTACAGTGTTAATCATATCGTAAAAACCGGTTTTACGTGTTTTTGCGCCGCTAAAGAAAAAGTGTTCTTCTAATGAAATAAGATTCATCAATGCAACTGATAAATCCTGGTCCGAAGACAAATCCAGCGGATTTACTTTCTTGGCGGCATCGGCCTGTTCAACCAGTTCTTCCAGCGTTAATTTTTTTGCCGTCGGTTTCTTTGCACTTGCACGTTTCATGATTTTTACCTCTATATTTTTTTATTTTGTTATCAGCCAAAACACAACTGTCGCAACCATCAAAAAGCTTAGCGGTACGACAACTTTCTGAAAAGGGAAACGAGCATGCCCACCATTGGCACGCTTTATCTTTATATACCACCGCGCCCCCAGATAAAACGCCAGCGTTCCGACAATAATCCCCAGCAAAAATTTATCAATACCCCACAACGTTTGGGCACCAAACTTGACGCCGGGCATCAAGTATACCGCTGCCAACAGGCCATAACAGACTATCAACGGAACCACAATCTGCCAAAGCGCACTGTTAACACCGCGCTTTTTCAGCCAGCCTGCCGTCCAAAAGAATAAAGACAGCGTAAGGCCGCCCGCCCATATGCCGGTTATGACATCATCCACCCCCAGCAAGCGTGCCCCTTCAAGACCCGCCCCCACGGCAACCGTGCACACAGGGCATACCGCCCAGGCGGCCGGAATAACCAACACAGTCGCAATAAAAGCGGAAAATGCCGGAAATAAAAACTTTTTCATAACAAAAAACCTTTCCTTTCAATAGTATTTGATAAATCGTACAAAATATGCTTGCGCCCCGTCAATATGATTTTATAACGCCACGCATATGCGCACTGCGGGCGCGCGGGTTTTCCCGCACTTCATCCGCCGAAGGGGTTGTGGGCGCAATCGCCGCAAACGGCGCCGCCGCAACAGCAGGCATACGCGGATCACCGGGCGCGGCCGTCCATTCACGAAAAGTATTCTTTACAATTCTGTCCTCCAGCGAATGAAATGTGACACATATGCATTTTCCGCCGGCACACAATAGCTGCGGCACCGCCGCCAAGGCGCGACGAATTTCGCCCATTTCATCATTTACTGCAATACGCAGGGCCTGAAATACCGGCGCGATATCGCGCGGATTATAAATCAAATCCCGCAATTCCAAAGTTGTCTGCGGGCATTTTTCCTTAATCGCCCGCGCCAGTACAGACGCCTTTTTAACATCACCGTAATCGCGTAAAATCCGCGCCAGTTCCACCACATCCGTCCGCGCAATCAAATCGGCCGCACTTACACCGTTGCCCGACGACATGCGCATATCCAGCGGCCCGTCCGCGCGAAAAGAAAAACCACGTTCGGCAATATCTATCTGCATTGAAGAAATGCCCAAATCAAATACAATCGCATCATACTCGCCATCAAGCTCGGCCATTGCGGAAAATGGCCGCGGCACAAATGTAAAACGTCCGCCATATTCCGCCGCAACCGCCGTCGCATCTTCCGCAACATTAGGGTCGCGGTCAAAAGCCGTTACAATTGCGCCGGCCTCCAAGAAAGCGCGCGTATAGCCGCCCGCACCAAACGTCGCATCAATTATCCGCATTCCGCGAACTTCACCCAGCGCGGCCATAACATCACCCAGCAAAACCGGAACATGTTTCGTCATTCTATTTCAACCTTTACACCAAGCCCTATCAAATCCGCCGCAGTATTATCGCCCAGCTCAACCCCGCCGGGCAGGGCCAGCGTCGCCACCTTATCGGCGGTATGCAGATTCAGCTGTACCCGCACGCGCCCGCGCCCCAAGCCCCCCAAAGCCTTTTTTACATCCGGCAAAACAGAACCGTCCCATATATCAAGTGTTATCTTGTTGGCAATTTTTGCAACCCACTGGTTCAGCGGTGTTATGGAGTCAACAAATATTGACACGCGATCATCACGCACAGACGTCTTTCCGGAAATAAGAACAACATTTTCCGTGGATAATATCTGGGCGAATGCGGCGGCGGATTCACCAAAGGCAACCGCATCAATATTACCATAACTGTCGGTGGCGGCAATGGTTATCATATCCTTGCCGGTCTTGGTTCGGCGGCGCGAAAACGAACCTGCATTTACGGCAATCTGTACCGGTTTTCTGTCGCCCATATTTTCCAGTGTCGCGCTGGTTGCAATGCCTGCACGCTGAATCAAGTGCTTATACTGGTCCAGCGGATGCGCGGAAATATAGAACCCCAGCGCCGACAACTCATTCTCCAAGCGCTGTGAAAAAGTCCAGGGGGCCGTTCTTGGCAAATTCTTGCGCAGACGGTCTTCTGCGACATCATCTTCGACCGTATTTGCAAACAGCGACAGCGTATTTCCGCCATCACGCGATTTTGACGCATATGACAATATTGCATCGGCATTCATATATATTGCGGCACGATTAGGTTCAAGCGAATCCAAAACCCCAACCTTGGCAAATGCTTCCAAAATTCTTTTGTTTACAATCGATGCGCAACGCTTTGCAAAATCTGTTAAGTTTTTAAATTTGCCGTTGGCATTACGCTCGGCGACTATGGCGTCTGTCGCCGCCGTACCGACCCCCTTAATCGCAGCCAAACCATATACGATTTTTCCGTTCTGCACCGTAAACAGCGATTCACTTTTATTGATATCGGGCGCCACAATCGCGATATTAAAGTTCGATTTTGCATCGTCTACAAACACCGCCAGCTGGTCCGTATCATTTAGATTACTGGACATAGAGGCCGCCAAAAACTCTGGTGTATAGTTCGCCTTTAGAAACGCACACTGATTTGCGACAATAGAATATGCGATTGCATGTGATTTGTTGAACGCATACTTTGCAAATTCCTTGAACTTTTCCCACAAATCTTTGGCGGTGGCACGATCCAGCGTCTGCTCTTTCTCGCATCCCTCATAGAACTTGCCTTCCAGCTCGTCCAACATCTTAATAATCTTTTTACCCATGGCCTTTCGCACGTTGTCCGACTGTCCACGGGTAAACCCGGCCAATGCGCGCGTCAGCTGCATCACCTGTTCCTGATATACGATAATGCCGTATGTTTCTTTTAAAATAGGTTCCGCCTTGGGGTGTACATATTCTATTTCTTCTTCGCCATGCATACGGGCGATAAACTGTGGAATAAAAGCAATGGGCCCCGGACGGTTCAACGCATTCAAAGCCGATATTTCCAAAAAGCTGGTCGGATGCATCTTTCGCAGAGTCTGTTGAACAAACGGGGCATCAAACTGGAATATGCCTTCTGTCAAACCCGCCTGCCATAGCTTCATTGTCTTTGCATCATCGGTTGGAATTTTATCCAAATCTATGTTTATGCCGCGTGTCTGCTGAATCAATCTTGTGGCATATTTCAGCACAACCAGCGTTTCCAATCCCAAAAAGTCAAACTTGATAAGTCCAGCCGATTCCAGATAATGACCGTCAAACTGACATGACGGCAGCGGGTTGGCCGGGTCGCGATAAACCGGCGCTATTTTAGTCGTCGGACGGTCACCAATAACGACACCGCATGCATGCTGGCCCAGATTGCGCAAAGACCCTTCCAGCTCTTGTGCAACGCGAACAACCTTGTTCATATCTTCGTCGTTATCCAAAATTTCCTGTATTTCTCCAGACGAGCCGACCGCATCTTTCAGCGTCTTCGCATCCTGGGGTATCAGCTTGGACAGACGGTCGGATTTGGAATAGGGCATACTGTATACACGTCCGATATCGCGAATTGCGCCACGGGCCTGCAGACTGCCGAACGTGATGATACGGCACACGGAATCATGTCCGTATTTATCGCATATATATGCCAAAACGCGTTCAATCCCGGTCGGCTCAAAGTCAACGTCAAAGTCGGGCATGGATATACGGTCCGGATTCAAAAAGCGCTCGAACAGCAGGCCGTATTTCAACGGATCAACATGAGTAATACCAAGCGCCCACGCCACAATTGAGCCTGCACCGGACCCACGACCGGGCCCTGTCAAAACATCGTTTTTACGGCACCAGTCAATATAATCGGCAACAATCAGGAAATACCCCGGAAAGCCCATACCGATAATAACCTGCAGCTCAAATTCCGCCTGTTCATAATACGGCTGGGTATCTGTAATATTGTGCTGCTTTAATCGCTCGGCCAAGCCGTTCATGGTATTATCCCGCAGCATTTGACACTCGGTTTCCAAGTCATCACCAAAGCGCGGCAACAAAGGCTTTTCATGAACATTTACCATAAAGCCGCAACGCTGCGATATTATAACCGTATTTTCCACCGCCTCCGGTAAATCCGAAAACAGCTCTATCATCTGTTGCGGCGATTTAAAATACTGCTCCGAAGATTTACGTGCACGCGACGGGTCAATAACCTTGGTCTGCCCCAAAACACAACTTAATGCATCCGCGGCTTCATAATCGGTATCCGCGGCAAAACATGTATCATTTGTTGCCACAATCGGAATATTTAAATCACGCGCAATCTTTAAAAATCCAGGCTCTGTCTTTATCTCAGACTCCAGACCATGGCGCTGAATCTCTATATAAAAGCGGTCTCCGAATATGCCAGCCAATCGCTCGGCATATGCGCTGGCCGCGGTCGCCTGATTGTTTAGCAGCGCCATCCCCAACGGCCCCGTATGCGCACCCGACAAACAGATTAACCCATCACTGTGCGAGGCCAGTTCATCCCAAGAAATATAAGGCCCCAGATGATGGTTGTCACCGCGCATGTACATAATCCGGCTAAGCTCACACAAATTCAAATAACCGTTATGATTCTGTGCCAACAGTACCACACGCGACAAAGATTCCATACGCAGAATCTTTGGGTCCGCCGTATGATGATTCAGCGATATTTCAATACCTATAATGGGCTGCAGCTTATTTTTGGGCATAACGTCCGAAAACTCGGCCGCCCCCGACATCAGATTCGTATCCGTCAGCGCACATGCCGTCATACCGGCCGCAGAACACAAGGCCGGAATTGCCTTAATAGTCAAAGTTCCATTACCAACAGAAAAACGCGAATGTGTGCGAAGATGTACGAATTGATTTTCCATGTCGCAAAAATAGCAAAAAATGCCCTGACGGGGCAACCATATATTTACGAAAAGTACGATTTTTTAGTTGACATGTTTTTGCAGTATACCACATTATCCAAGACGCAAAAAAACGCCCCAAGCGGGGCGCTTTTTTTCATTAGCTAAGCTTGCCGCAGCAATGCTTATACTTTAACCCGGAACCACACGGACAGGGCGCATTACGGCGCGATTCCGCCGCGGCGGCACCGGCCTGATTCAACGCCGCATCATGTTGGGCCTGTTCCTGCTGACGGGCATCAACATCCTCGCGCGTTAACTCCATACGGCAGATATACGCAACCGACATAATCTTAAAGTTTTTAATAGTGTTCTTAAACAGCTCCAACGCCTCGCGCTTATACTCATACAGCGGATTTTTCTGAGCATATCCACGCAGACCGATTGCCGTCTGCAGATAATCCATCTGTTGCAAATGACGTTTCCACACCGCATCCAGCGCCCCCAGCATCATCTGACGCGATGCCGTCTGCATTAACTCTGGCCCATATCTTGTCGCCTGACCGTCAAAACGGCGCATCGCCAAATTATACAGGACGTCATACGCTTTGCGCTCATTGATACCTTCGTCTGTTTTCCAGTTTGCAATATCCGTTATATCCAATGCAAACGTACGCAGCATCGCATCGTGAATACCGTCGGTATTCCAATCCATCTGATGAGCTTTTTCCGGGATATTGTTTTCACAAATCATCTCTACAACATCACCTATCAATTCACGTGACATCGGCGTCAAATCTGTGGAGGTCATCAAGTCATCGCGCTGCTTGTAAATAACGCCACGCTGTTCGTTCATAACGTCATCATATTTCAGCAGCTCTTTACGAGACTCAAAATATCGCGCCTCCACACGTTTTTGCGCTTTTTCCAAGGCTTTCGTAATCCAGGGATGCGTAATGGCTTCACCGGTTTTCAGCCCCAGCGTCGTAAGCATTCCGTTCAGACGCGCCGCCCCGAATATGCGCATCAAATCATCATCCAGTGCCAAAAAGAACTTGGAATCACCCGGATCCCCCTGGCGACCCGCACGACCACGCAGCTGATTATCAATACGGCGTGATTCATGCCGCTCTGTAC
>JAIDLK010000036.1 GCA_029051085.1 Alphaproteobacteria bacterium
ATATAACTGTAGTAATAATCAATGTGTCAAAAATCCAATTGTAACATACCGGTGTGCCATGGGGTATTACGGCAGCGCTGGTAGCACATCCATGACAGGCTGCACACGCTGTCCGTCTGTACAAGACAATAACGGGAATTATGTTTACGGGGATACGCAAGGCGGTGGAAAAACGTCAAAAACCGACTGTTTTGTGCCGGCTGGAACCGTTATGGCGGATACCAGAGGGGATTATGTGTTTACAAATATGTGCAAATATACGGAATGAGAAATCGCCCATTCGGGCGATTGTTTATTTTTGGCGCATGGCTATAAATTTGCATAATTTGGAGAATAATGCAATCGGTGGCAGTGCCGCTGCCGGGGCGTATGCGCGTTCATATGCGTCCGCAATAATTTTTGCATCGCGTGCGCGTTCGGCATTACGTGGGTTGTTGATGGAAATTTCCTCTTTGTAATCCTCTATCTGTTCGTGCAGGTCGTTGTATGCCGCCAGGCGCCGGTTTGTCAATTTTATGCGGGCCTCTATCCTTTTCAGGTCGCCGCCCCATTCGCGCAGTTCTTCGCGCTTGTTTACATAGCACGTCAGCTGTTTTTGGCGAAAACCTATATCACGCAATACTTCACTCTGTTGCTTATAGGCGCGCTGAAATTCAATTTCGTAAAAACCGTCTGTGTGTCCGTTCATAATATTATCCTTGTTTTTATGCGATTATACACCAAAATACCTGTTTGTCAAATTGTATGATAAATTCGCGAATCGGGTTTTTGTATGATATAGTCGTATTTAAGAATAAAAGGATTTGTGTTATGGCATTGATACCTATGGTAATAGAGGAATCACCACGTGGCGAGCGCTCGTTTGATATTTATTCGCGTCTGTTGCGTGATCGCATAATTATGCTGCAGGGTGAAATTAACGAACCGATGGCAAACACCATTATCGCCCAGATGCTGTTTTTGGAATCAGAAAACCCGAATGCAGACATTTCGCTGTATATTCAAAGCCCGGGTGGCAGTGTTTATGCCGGCTTGTCCATACTGGATACTATGCGTTATATCAAGCCGAATGTTGCGACCATCGGTATGGGTATGGTTGCATCAATGGCGTCAATATTGCTGGCGGCGGGTGAAAAGGGCAAGCGCAGTGTTTTGCTGAATACCCGCGTTATGATACATCAGCCGCACGGTGGTGCCCAGGGCCAGGTAACCGATATTCAGATTGTTGCACAACAGTATCAAGAGTTAAAAGAACTTGGGGTGAAATTATTATCCGAGTTTACGGGGCAACCTGAAAAGAAACTGGCGGCGGATATGGAGCGTGATAACTATATGAAGGCCGAAGATGCGAAAAAATATGGTCTGGTTGACAATGTTTTGATTCGCAAATAAATGAACGGTCAAGGGGATAGAACGTTATGAGTGACGAAAAAACGACAAACAGTGGCGAGAATAACGGTGGAAACCAGCAGTTCTGCAGTTTCTGTGGCAAGGCCGTATACGAGGTTAAAAAGCTGGTCAGTGGTCGTAACGTATGCATTTGTGATGAATGCATAAACCTGTGTAATGACATTATGGCCGAAGATGGCGGTGCGGCATCGTCGGATACTGTTCCTGCGGCCAAGTTGCCGACGCCATCGCAGATTTATGAATTCTTAAATGAATACGTAATCGGTCAAGATGAGGCAAAGCGTACATTGGCGGTGGCTGTTTATAATCACTATAAGCGTCACAATGTTGCGACACAGTCGAATGTGGAAATTCAAAAGTCCAATGTTTTGTTAATCGGTTCGACCGGTACGGGTAAAACCTTGTTTGCCCAAACGTTGGCACGTGTGCTGGATGTGCCATTTGCAATTGCCGATGCCACCACATTGACCGAAGCCGGTTATGTCGGTGACGATGTGGAAAGTGTTTTGACACGTTTGCTACAGAACGCAAATTTTGATGTTGAGCGTGCGGGACGTGGAATTATTTATATTGATGAAATAGATAAAATTTCGCGAAAATCAGAAAACCCATCGTTGACACGCGACGTATCGGGCGAGGGCGTTCAGCAGGCACTGCTGAAGCTGATAGAGGGCACAGTTGCCAATGTTCCGGCCGGTGGTGCGGGGCGCAAGCATCCGGGCGAGGCCACAGTTCAGCTGGATACATCCAAGATTCTGTTTATCTGTGGCGGTGCGTTTGACGGATTAAACAAAATTATCGGTGCGCGTACGTGTGAGCGCGGCGGCATCGGCTTTGGTGCGACGGTTGTTTCGAAAAAAGAACGCGATGAAACAAATTACCTGGACCAGGTTCAGCCCGAAGATTTGGTGAAATTCGGTATTATTCCGGAGCTAATCGGACGTCTGCCGATTATAACGACGCTGCAAAGTCTGGATGAAGACGCATTGGTAAAGATTTTGACCCAGCCAAAGAACGCCGTTGTAAAGCAGTTTGCAGCGATGCTGGAAATGGATGGGGTAAAATTAAACGTTACAGACGATGGTCTGCGTGAGATTGCAAAAATGGCGGTGGCGCGTAAGACCGGGGCCCGTGGTCTGCGCAGTATTTTGGAAAAGATATTGCTGCCGGTTATGTTTACGGCGCCGGACAACCAAGACCTGGCCGAGGTTGTGATTGACAAAGACGTCGTCGCCGGTAAGAAAGCGCCGGTTGAAATCCTGCGCGATGCAACGAAAAAGGCCGCATAAAAAAGTTTCCGCCTACAAAGCGCCCGAATACCTAGCGGGCGCTTTTTGTTTGGAATCCGGTGATATCGTATGATAAGAATATACCCGCCAAATGGCGGGCATATTTTTGTTTAATCTACCGGCTTGAAGTATTTGTCATGCTGTGCTTGGGATACTTTATACATTGAATCAAATTTTGCTTTGGCCGCTTCTTGGGTGGCGGGGGTGTTTGCCGATGCACCGGCCATGTAATCAGCACCGTTTAATACAATCAGACGTGTCGGCAACAGGTCGCTGCCGCATTCGATATAATATTCCGACGGATTATAATATTTGCCATAACAGCGGCCGTTTACCACCGCCGCATATCCGTTTTCCGCCAGCATTCCGCATGTAGGTTGAGTGCCCAAAGTAATTTCGCCGGTTGCGACAACTTCATCCGGATTGTCCAAAATACCGCGGCAATATACGTTTATATATTTGCCGTTAACAGATGCCAATGTTCCGTTTGCCGATGTTTTGCGTGCACCAAAGCATCCGTCGGCCAATGCGGTTATATCAAAGTCGGCCTTTATCCCTGTGCCCTTTGATAATTCTGTTTTTCCCATGGGAACCGGTTCATCCCCGCCGGCGGTCAGTGCGCGTGGGCAAATCAATTTCATTCCGCGACAGTTGGCCGATGCATCCCACAGCTCCGCATCATATCCCGTGCCCATGCCGGCATAGCAATTTGTTGTACTGATACGACAAATTGTCGGCTGCAGCCACCAGGGTGTTGAGGACGTGGCACCAAAAGAGGCCTGGGCGCCGATTATGCCTAAAAAAGATACAAAGAATAATTTTTTCATATTTTTTCTCTTGTCTCTTATTTTACCAAATTTTTATGTGTCCCGCAAGCGCCGTATTGCTTATTATTCGCATTCATAGGTTGTGGTGTTAAGCGTTTTTCCCGTCGGGCATGTGCATGTTGTGCCATACGTGCCGCCGGTTTGTTCACAGGCGGTTTTGCTGTCCGGATATACGCATCGCATCGCTGTTGCATTCCACAGCTTTTGGTGTGTTTCCGATATGCCCTCAGCGTTTGTTACGGTATATGTATTGCATGTGCATTCGGATTTTGTATCACTCCATGTGCCGCCTGTGGTTGTACAGCCCTCCTTTTGTGATGCAACTGTACCGTTGTCCGGTGATGCACAGTAGCCCCATTTTGTACTGGCACTGGTTTCAATATAGAATTTTTTATGAGTTGCATGTGTCTGTTTGTCAAATATTGTATCGGCGCCTGTGCCAGAACTGCGTGACGGGGCCTTGAGTGCCGAAGATGTGCCGCCTGATACGATATCATCACGTTCCGTATCAATCCATATTCCGCCCAAGCGCTCACACTCTTTGGCCAGTTCGCGTGCCATTTCGATTTTAATTGAATCCATTACCACATTTACATCTTGTAAAATACTGCTTGGCAACGGATCAGATGATTCCGATGGGCGCACGCATGTCTGCTGTGCATAGCGGACCAGCTTTTGATACAAGCTGCCTTCGTAATCGCCGCATATGGATTGGCCGCCGCATATCGGGGCCGATGTTCCGCCGGCACAGGTGCAGTCACTGCGTCCCAAGGTATCGCATGGCAAGCACGCATTGCCCGCACGTGGCGTGCCATCGTATTGCGGATTGGTTGCGCTTTTAGCCATATAGTAACCTCTTGAACAGTCGGTATATTTTCTGTATGCGGGGCAAGAATAGCCGCTAGATTGTGTCAATGCTGAGGGCGATAGTCTTTGGGGCTCCGTTTCGTCGTCTTTATTGTCGGTTGAAGGTGTAGTGCCGACGGATGTACCTGTTGCAGGGCAGATTGCGGCGTAATACATGCTTCCCGGGTTATATGTACGGCAACCAAACGGATATGCATGCAGGCTGTCGTTGCTGGGGACGGCGCACATTTCCTTGGCATAATCCATCAGGGTGGTTTGGCACTGTTGGGCAATCTTTTGGTCTGTGATTGTCTTCATGGTGTTAACCAGTTCCGTCATACCTTTGGAACCGCCGCCATACAGGTTTGCGCAAGCGGACAACTTCTCCCGGCACATTTCTTCGGATAGCTCTAGGCGAGAGCCCAACAGCAGCTGTTCTTTGACATTGCTAAAGTCTTTTAATGATTGGCTTTGTGTGTCATAGCATTGATTTACAACATCAAGGCATTCGTTTTTTACTTGGCGGATGCGCTCGTGCTGGCCTTGGTATATTTCTGTGATTGCCTGGCGCATGAATTCGTCCCATACCTCGTCCGCCAAATCGCGGCAGGTTTCAAGGCCGCGTGCCGCGAATGCACGTTTGTTGTTCAGCTCGTTTACAATCATGCGGTTCGCTTGGTTGTTCAGTATGTCGCCCGATAATGATATGGATGATTCCAATTGATAAAAATCAGCGGTATAAATAGGCTCGCCCGTATCACGATTTAGGTATCGGCCGGATACGTCAAGACAGTGAACATAATTTGTCCCGCAGGCCGTATCGGCGGTGATGTCTTTGCGTACCTGGGCGATACAGTCATTGATGGATGTCGAATTATGGGCATCATAATTTTCAAGGCGCGCCGTATGCATTTCAGATTCCGCGGCGCGTATTGCCGCGTTGGCCTGGGTGTATTTTTTATCCAGCGCCGTAGACAGGGCCGTGCAGTCGTTTTCTATATACATGCCATATGCCGATACTACCATGTTCAGGGTTGCGGTTGACGCGCACTGTGATGCAATAAGCTCTACGCACTGGCTGTGGACGGCGTTATATAGGGATTCGCCTGTCAGATTTGCAATCTGGGCCCCGGAGGCCAAATCAGTTGTCGCCCAAATCGCGTTTATGTCGCCGGCGATATCCAGCGTGCCCTGGGTTGATAACGCTTTGGATTTTGTGTTTGACAGCACCTCGCTGATGCCGGCAAGTTTTTGTGCGCTGTCCGATTTGTCGCGGGCGTTGGCGGCAATTGTCTCGCCGGCGGTTGCGTTCAGCATCGCCTTTACTTCGGCGCCGGTTTTTGGAATCACCTCTATATTCAAATCTTTGAAGTCCTGTAATTGGTCAGAGGTTTGGGACAGTGTACGTTCACGTGCCTGAATGTCGTTTAGCCGGGCAGAGCATACGCATCGGCGATATGTATCGTTTTGTTTGGCACAGAATTGGTCCATGCATGAAAAGTATGCATCGCGGCATGTGTTATATCCGGTGCCGAATGTGTTTGATGCGGTAGTTGTTGCGGCGCGTGCCGGTGTGCGTGCCGCACGCGCGATTGACGATACGGCGGCAACCGTATTTGTGGCGGTGCGTGCACTTTTTGCCGTGGTCGCAGTGCGTGCGGCGGTTGATTGAACCGTATTGCGTGCGGTGCGTGCAGTTGTGGTTGTTGCGGCCCGGGATGTGGCGCGTGACTGAGTTCTCGCGGCCGTGCGCGTTGTCACGGTTCCGGCGCGAGGTGTTGCGGCGCGTGCATCGCCGGTGCGTGCGGTAATGTTTTGTGCGGATTGTGTTGCGCCTGTTTGACGGGTTATGCTTGATGTGTCGCGCACCGCGGCATTGGCAAAGCCAATGCCGACCGCAATTGTGCCGGCAAAAAGCAAAAACTTTTTCATTTTTATGCTTTTTATGATATCAAAAAGCAAGCGTCGCGGCAACGGATATTTGTACTTTTTTGCAAATAAAAATCCCGCCTTGGCGGGATGAATTATTTGGATGCATTGGCTTGGTCCGGGGCGGGGCGATTTCGCTCTACGAATGTGATGCGCCCTTTGTCCAAATCGTACGGTGTCATTTCAACGCGGACTTTCTCGCCAACGTTTACCCAGATGCGGGCCTTGCGCATTTTGCCGCAGACTGTTGCCAGAATTTCGTGTCCGTTTTCCAATTTTACACGGAACATCGTGTTGGGCAGTTTGTCTTCGACTGTGCCTGTGAAAACGATTACATCATCTTTTGCCATATAATTTCCTCTGATTTCTGAGGCTCATCATATTGCGAGTAATAAAAAAAAGCAAGAATATTTTTATATCTGCTTGCACAGGTGCGCTGGTTTTGATAAAATTAAGCATAATAATGTAGGGTGGGATTTGATGAAATCAAGCTTTTTGGTGATGTTGTTATGTGCTGTGCCTGTTATGGCGTACGGGGCGTCGCGGACGGAGGATGCGCGTGTCGGTGTGCATCGCATGTCCATGGCGGGGGTGCATGCGCCAAATGTTACGACTAATCTGAAGGCGGCTGGTGGTTCCGCGATGCCAACAATGACTGTAAAGCCAAGCGGTACCGGGACTGTAACAGAAAATCCGTCGCCGGCCGTGCCTGATACGGCGGCACCGGAAACAAAGGCGCCGGTTGCCAGTAATGACTGTCGCGAGGCGTATCGTGCATGTATGGATGAGTTTTGTCTGCTTGATGAAAGTGAGGGGTATCGTTGTGCGTGTTCGGCGAATATAAATAAATCCAAAAGCCTGATTCAGGAGATTCAGCAAATTCAGGCTGATGCAGATAAATTGTACACCGAAGGGGTAGAGCGCGAGCAGCTGGGGGCCAAAGTAAAACTGGTATTCGGCGAGAGTGAGGCGGCAAAGAAAAGTTCGCGTGCATCGGGTCTTAGTTTTTCTGAGTGGTTAAACAGTGGTTCTGATGCCGATGGCGGTCTGGGGGACGATGCGGATATAGGTGATGGTTTGTATGCTATGGCGGCGGATTATTGCGCCGACCAGCTTGAGGCATGCGGCACCAAGGCCGATATGGAAGAAATGTTGTATGCGCGCATGATTGTTCAGGATTGTAAATCTTTTGATTCTTATCTGGCCGACCAAAAATCAAATGCGCAGGCCAACAAGCGTACGGCAGAGGCCGCGGTTCGCAAGGCGCGTTTGGAAATGCTGGATACCACGAACAAATATAACCGTGGCGAATGTCTGTTGGCGTATCGTTCCTGTATTGCAGACAAGGGCGGGTGTGGTGCGAATTTTGAAAACTGTCTTGATGCGGACTTGTTGGGGCGCCGTGCAAATGCGTGTGAAAATGTTTTGGACCAGTGTATGGCCGTTCGCAGCTATGTTCTGCAGGACTGGGAGGCGGAATCGCAAAGCATTTTGGTAGAGGCGGCGAAGTATGCTGACAAGAATGCGCGTGCAACGTGTCTGGCACGGATTCAGGCTTGTTTGGAAGATGGCTGTTCGACCAGTACAAATTCGGCGTGCCTGACCGATGTTAATGTTGCCGCAGGTATTTGCCCGATTATTGACGAGTGCAATACCATGATTCCGGGAATTAAGTCGGTTGTTAATGACAAACTGGGATATCTGCGTACGCAATTCTGTCAGAATGATGTAGATAAATGTTTGCGTGATAAGTGCGGCGAAAACTTTACCGCGCCGGAATGCATTGGAAAAAAGACCAGCGAGATTACCGCGATGTGTCCGCAGTCAATGTTCCCGTCATGTAAAAATGAGTCACAGTTCAATATTATTTTACAGGCGGCGCTATTGCAGATGGATTATCAGATGCTGCAGGGATGCTTGAACTATTTCGGTGAAGAACTGGGTAAGGTTTGCGGGACGGATATGGCGTGTTTGCCGTCGGATGATACGGTTCAGGCGCTTACCACGATTCCGGATACAGAAGAGGGCTTGGCTGCATTGCGTGTGACCGTGCGTGACAATTCTAAAAAGGCGGTTGATACTTTCTTTAAGCAGTTTGAAAAGGATATGACTGTTGCCGCATGCGCCGACGCGAAAAAGCCGGCCGGCCGTAATTCTTTGGGGACGAGTGTCTTTAACAGTGCGAAATTGGTTGCAGAAATCGGTGCTGAAAACCGTGCAATGCGCGAGCTGGAAAGCAAAATTGCAGAGCTTTCGCGCAAGCAGGATTTGGCCGCGGCCAAGAAAAATTGTGAGACCACATACAAGCCGGAAACACCGGATAAATCGGATAAAAACTATAGCTATATCCGTAGCGTGACGTTTGAGCCTGATTTAAGAAACTGTCACGTATGTCGCATGCAACAGGTATGCGAGACCGGTGGTGAATCCAAGGGGGCAGCCGGTCTTAAGGGCTTGGCAGGCGGCTTGTCCGCAGGTGCATCGATGGGAACGATGGTCAGCCCCGGATGGGGGACGGCGATTGGTGGCGTTGTCGGCGGACTTGGCGGATTCTTGGCCGGTCACAGCAGTGGCGGCGAAAAAGATTTCTGTCAGGAAATCGAATCCTGTGAAGATATAAATATGTAAGGTGCAAAAATGTTCAAACGTATGCATGTAATATTTGCGGGTGTTTTTATTGCGGCGGCGTCCTTTACGGGCGCTGATGCCGCAACTGCGAAAACATCAAAGCAGGCGGCAATTCAAAAGGGTACATCCGTACGTACCAGGGTAGAGGCATCGGGGCTGTATGATCAAGAGTGCTATGATGCCTATTATGGCTGCATGGACCAGTTTTGTATCCCGGATAATGCCAACGGCGGCAGCTGCACCTGCAGTGATGATAGCATTGCCTATGAAAAGGAATTTGACGAAATTCAAAAGATATTGGAAGAGGCGGCACGCGTTTCAACCGTAGAGGTTGAGAAGGTAAAGGCCGGTGCGAATGCAGATATTATCTTTACCGGAACGCGTGAATATGATGAAAACGGCAATCTAAAAAAAGTAGACGAACTGGTTAACGCCAACAGTAAAGAGCAACAGCGCAAGCAATTATTGGCTATGTGGGATAGTGCACTGTATGATGACGATGAAGAAGAATCCGTGGCAGAGATCGCAAGCAAGAAAGGAAACGAGCTGCGTGCCGCTGCGGAAGAGATTTGTCGTGCCCAGATTCCTGATTCTTGTGAAAAAGATTTGACTTTTCTGCGCCAGGTATATGCCCGTCAGATTGTGTCGGATTGTACGGCCTTTAAAAACAGTCTTGCATCCAAACGCCAGGCGGCAGAGCTGGAGCTTGCCAATGCCGAAAGCGAGGTTCGGACCGCGCTGAAAGAAAGCTTTGATGCGGCCAATAAGTATGACCTGGGCACCTGTATGGTGGAGTTCAAGAAATGCATGCAGACCGAAGATGCCTGTGGGGCTGATTGGAATAATTGTGTGTTTACAATTGCTTCTGAAAATATGCAGAATAACAAGGCACAAAGTACAGCGGGTACAACGGTTAGTACGGTTGATACATATGACATAACCGCATCAACCATGGAAATTCTTAGTTCAAAGCGCATTATTTGTGAAAAGGTGCTGGGGCAATGTGTGGCGGTTCGTGATATGGTTTGGCCGGCCTTTCTGCGCGAGGCGGCGCCGACAATTCGCGTTGCCGAACAGGCCGCGGAATCCAAGTTCCGTCAATCATGTCTTAGCAATATTTCAACATGTATACAAAAAGCATGTAAGGACGATATCGTAGGCAAGGGTGTTGATACCATGGATGCATGCTTGTCACGTCCCGATATGGCACGCAGTTTCTGTAAGGTTGAAATAGACCCGTGTGAGCGTATGGAGCCGCTGATTTGGGGGTATGTTGTAGACAAGCTGGCGGCAATGCGCGTTGATGCGTGTACCGAAGAGGTTCGGGATTGCTTTACAGACGAGACTCGCTGTGGGCCGGATTTCTCGAATTGTATAGGTATGGATTACGATTATATTCATGATATCTGTCCGATTGACAAGCTTGTTGTTTGCAAGGCCAATAATCCGAATTTCTCTATGGATGATTTGGATTCAATGCTGATGGGACTATATCTTAATATTGACAACCAGGCTTTGACACAGTGCCAAGACTTGGTGGATAAAAAGATGGCGGAAATTTGCGGCAGTACAACCGACTGTAATAAATTCGCCGCGGACGAGACGATTGGCACGGGCAGTCTGCGCTCCCAGAAGGACGGAACCACATATCGCGTTACCGGTATGATTTCCTTTGGCAGTATCAAGATGGGTGATGCCACAGGGCGCACGATTGATGACGGCGAAGGCGGCACGGTTAAATTGGGACCGGGCGAAATTGGCGTCGGCGAATATCTGGCACAGGTGCGTTCACGGAATGCAAGCGTCGCCAATGCGGATGGAATCATGTCTTCAATAGAAGAAGAGTTGAATAATATTGCCGGAACCATTAACCGCACTATTGAAATGATAGAGCAGGACCCGCAGATTCAATATTGTATAAACGGTCGTGATTTAAGTCAGATAACAGGTAAAAAGGCATCCACCACGGGGCGTTTCCCGAACCTGTTAACCCAGGTAAAGATGCAGATTGCGATTGCCGCGCTGCGTCAGGCTCAGGATAATTACAATAAAAAGTTAACCGAGGAAATAACCAAGGCGACAAAAGATGCCTCTGCGGATTTGGCCCAGTTCATGTGCCAAAAGATTGCGGAAAACAACGGTGCATTGGTTGGTGCGACGACTGTTGATACGCCGCTTGCGCCGCCATATGCGATAAGCTATGATGTGGGGGCCGGTTTGACAACGGCTGATTTGACCAAGGGCGGCACCGGCAGCAGTACGGTTCAGGCTGGTAATGGCAACGGCAGTAATGTTACAAAAGACGTAACGTCTATATTCAGCCGTGATACACGTACGTGTCATGTCTGTACGACAGTCACTACGCAGAGCTGTACGGTAAAGGGTGGTAACTGGTTCCGTAAAAAGAATACCAGCTGTGATGTACAGTCCAATGGCCCGAACTGTGAAGATATTCAAATGTAAGAAAAGCTCCCGGCCATTGGCCGGGAGTAAAAATGAAAAGAGGAAGGTAATAAAATGAACTCGGATACTGTGACGCCATTATCTAATTTAAGTATTCATGATTTCTTAGCTCAGCTAATCGAGGGGGCGGTGCATTTCAGTTTTCGTATAATGACGGCGATACTGATATTATCCGTTGGATTATGGCTGTCGGCCCGTCTGACAAAAATTGTTAAGCGTGGCATGGAGCGGCGAAAGCTGGAACCGTCACTGCAGTCATTTCTGGCATCATTTGTCAGCATAATTTCCAAAGTATTCGTATTTGTAATTGTACTGACAACCGTCGGCGTTCAGATGACGGCTATTACCGCGGCATTGGGTGCGGCGGCATTGGCGGTTGGTATGGCGCTGTCCGGGACAATGCAGAATGTTGCGGGCGGTTTGGTTATTTTGTTTTTCAAACCCTTTAAGATTGGTGATACTATCACCACCGCCAGTGGTAAGACGGGCGTTGTAAAAAAAATCATGATTTTTACAACGGAGTTGCGTACGTTTGACAATCAGACAATATTTTTACCAAACGGGGCGCTGTCCAATGGCGAAATAACAAATCTGTCTCATGGCGGTATCCGACGCACAGACTTGATTGTCGGGATTTCTTATGGCGACAATGTTGATAATGCGCGTCGTGTAATTATGGATATTCTGGCAAAAGAGCCGCGTGTAAAGCAGAGTCCAGAGCCTTCGGTGTTTGTATCCAATTTGGCGGACAGTGCGGTCGAATTAACTGTTCGTTTTTGGACTTCGTGGCCGGATTTGGCGCCGACCGGGGCGGCAATTCGCGAAGAGATTTACAAGACTCTGCCGAAAAAGAAGCTGAATTTCCCGTTCCCGCAAATGGATGTACATATTGTCAAATAATAAAAACAGCGTGCCAATGGCACGCTGTTTTTTTCCCTAGACATTTTTTTTATTATTTGTGCTATAGTCTAAATTAGACATATCAAAGGAGAATCCATATGAAAAAGATGTCAATTGTTGCGATTTGTGCGGCTGTATTTGCGACAGCGGCAAATGCAGGTTTTGTATCGGCTCAGCCTGTATCATCTGCGGGTGGTTTTATCGGCAATGAAACGATTGTTACGGTAAAACAGGCCAAGGATATGCGTGATGATACATACGTTGTTATGCAGGGAAAAATCGTTTCCCAGGTCAAAGGCGATAAATACACATTCGAAGACGGTACAGGCAGCATAACTGTTGAAATCGATGATGATGATTGGCGTGGTCAGACGGTAAGCCCGTCCGATACTGTTAAAATTTACGGCGAGGTTGACCGTGGTTTTATGAATGTTGAAATTGATGTTGATACGATACAGAAGATGTAAAAAAAAATCGCCCAATCGGGCGATTTTTTATAAGGCTATTATGTATTATAAAAAATCCCCGCCATTCGGCGGGGATTTTTTAATTTTCTGCCTGTGTATTACAGTAATCGTGGTTTGAGGCCAGCTCTTCTCCATCAAACAGTAGATAAAAATCCACCTTTCTATCCAAGGCTTTGTCTTTTGCTGTTGTTCCTGTTGCGCAAGTATCGCCTTTCGACACAATTCTAACCTGTTCGTCTAGTATTTTTTCTTTGCTGTTTTGTACCAAATAGTCTTTTACTGCATCACCGCGCTTTTGAGCCAGTTGTTCATTTGTCGTTACACCTTCTCTATATAATTTAGAATCTGTGCGAATTTTATCCCTGTCTGTATGGGCGGCCAGAATGATTTTATAGTTTACGTCTGAACCAATTTGCGTGGTCAATGTTTTGATAACGTCATCCAATTTGTTATGTGCAGTAGTTTTTAATTCGTATTTCCCGCTGTCAAACAGTGATTGATTGTACATGGTAAATAGCGGCTTATGTACGTTCTGTGGCGGTGTTAAGCTTATAGTCGGTGTGATAGATGATGGGTCTAAAGTTTTTGGCGCCAAGTTTGGTATTGTGGCAGGGGATATGTCAAGTTTGGCCAATTGTTTGCGTTCTATTGGGGTGGTATTTTCATCTTTCCCTTCTTCAATATTCGCAGGTGCCTGTGTCGCTTCTTGCTTTGATTGTTGTTCAATGGGTGCTAATTCTTCATGAATTTGTTGTTTCTTTTTTGCATATTCATTAATGATTTTATCCGCCTGATTTTTATTCTTTTCACCGCTGTTGATAGCAAGGTTACCAACCAAGCCGCCAACCGCGCCTATGCCCGCTGTTATCGCACCGGTTTTTACTTTGGACGCAGTCGACGCTTTTTGCTCCGCCCATGCCTTTGCGTC
>JAIDLK010000037.1 GCA_029051085.1 Alphaproteobacteria bacterium
GGCCAACACCTGCCACGGCATCGCAAGGCGCGCCTGTAAAATATATGCGATACGCGTTGTCAGTACGCGCGTCTTGCCCGTCCCCGCCCCCGACAGAACCAGCAACGGCCCCTCTGTCGTTTCAACCGCGGCACGCTGGGCATCATTAAGATTTTCTAGCATTAAATTCACGCATTCATTATAATACACAACAGTTTGCTTATCAAAGGGAAATGGAAAGATGAAACGCGTTATTTGCTTTGACATTGAAACAACCGGATTCGAATACATGCGTGGTGACCGCTGTATCGAAATCGGTGCGGTTGAAATCGTTGACGGTATTATTACGGACAAAACGTTTCATGAATACATTAACCCCGAAGGAAAAATCATTCCGCCAGAAACATACATGGTTCACAAGATTTCCAATGCATTTTTGGAAGATAAACCCAAAATGTCTGAGGTTGCACCCCGTTTCTTGGAATTTATCGGCGATTCCCCGATAGTTGCGCATAACGGCATAGACTTTGACTTTCCGTTTGTAAATCACGAGCTGGCGAAACTTGGCCTGCCCCAGATTCCGCGCAGCCAACAGATTGACTCGCTGGTACTGGCACGCAATCGTGTTTTCGGTCCAAAGATGTTTACATTGGACGCATTGGCAAAATGGTACGGAATATCACTGACCGCACGTGCGGACGCACACGGGGCTTTAATCGACTCGGAAATTTTGGCCAAGGTTTATCTGGAACTGGAAAACACTGCCCCGGTTCCGGACATTTCCGAAATCATCGCCGACCAGCATGCCGCATTTTTAAAACACCCGAAAATCGGCACCGATTTCCCACGGCGCACATTCCCCGCCCACGAAGAAGAGCTGGCCGCGCATAACGAATTTATGGCAAAAATCACCGCATAAAAAAAAACGACCAAACGGTCGTTTTTTTATTGGCAATCCGGAACAACGCCATCATGAAGACTCATTCGCTACGCATAATCCGTTTTTAAGAGTATATCCTTCGTCGCATACGCACGTTCCATATGCATTACGCTGTGAAGAATGTTCCGGGCACTTTGTAACACACTGACCACTCAACGGTTCATATCCTGTATTGCATTTACACAAATCATTAACATAAAGGTTCTTTTCAGTCTCTTCAGCCGTGCTCTTAGCAGTTTCTGTATACGTCGAATTATCCGGGCACAGCATGCTGTTATAGAACATATCGGAAACTTTATCGATAATAGCATCCTTATCATTAGAGTCCGGACAGTCACCTTTCGAACAATCATCAAATATTGCATATCCACATGTCAGAACCACATTGCGACAGGCACCGCGCATTACGTTCTTTATACTGCTTACACTGGCGGACGTTGTCCATGCATTTACCTGTGTTACCTGCTGGTTATAGCATGTCGCGACATCAACCATACAGTTCGCCGCATAATCTGCGATTGTTTTTTCCTGGCCCGACTTAATGTTTACCATCGCGCGCTGAATATAATTAAGAACAATATCATTATACGGCAGATAAGTATTATTACTGTCATATGTATAACGCTGGCACTTGTCCAAAACAGGTCTGCATAACCCCTCGGTCGAACGAACGCCGGTTCCTATTTTCTGTAACAAATATCTTACCGCACACCAACCGTCACCATTTGCATCATCTTTTTCTCCTTTAATATTCTGTTTACATGCCTCTGTACTGACAACTTTTCCCGTTGCCGCCGCATCACGCAGAAAGTTAGTATCTATACTTGAATTATCATAAGACTTCATAAAATCACGAATATCTGTAATATCCTGGCCGATTACAACATTGCCATTTTCATCAATGTATTTTTTTGTCGGGTCCAAACATTTTTCATAATTTTCCCCGCAAACCATTTCATCGGTCATGCACGTATCAAGTGCCGCGATACACCCCTTGGCATCATATTGGTTTTTGTTCTGCAAAACGGCCAGACGGGCTTTTTGCAACATTAAATTGGCACTGCGCACATTAGAGACCAGCGTCTCGTTCATCTTGGTCAATCCCTGCTCGTATGCAATACAGTCTTTGTCTATTGCCAAATCATAATTAGCCGTCAGCTGTTGCTGCGTGGCGCCGGCATCCTTGCATTGCGTCAATATTGTATTACAGCGCTTTTTTGCCGCATTATATAAATCGGTCCCACGCAAATTCGACATACTGCTGGAATTGTTGTTTAAGAAATCCAGACTAAATAAATTGGACGTATCTGAAAAATCAAGATTCAAATCAAGCGTGGAGAAATTATCGGTCCCCGCCGCAGAGGCTGAAGACGACGGATTTTTAATCATCTCCTCTATATCTGCCAGCATGTTACGTGTTTCGGATGTGTCACGCGCACCGGACAGGGCCTCTTCTGCTTCGGTCGCAGACATAATCGCACGAATTTCATCCGCTGACAAACCTACGTAACGAATACGCTGCGCCACATCGTTAAGTTGCGTATTCGCCTCTTTTACCGCGGTCTCAACCTTGGTGTATCGTGATAAATTTGCACTGCAGCTGCAACGTTTTTGATTGGCATCAACAACGGCACAAAACTGGTCCATGCAATCATTATACTGTTCCTGGCAGGACTTGTTTAAATCCGCGGTCTGCTCCAGACGCTCTTTGGCCTCTGCAATCGTTTCGCGCTGTGTGGCGACGGATGTGGTCGTTGATGATGCGGACCTGGACTGCAAGGCACGGACAGACTCGCCAATATTTGAGCCGGTCTGAATATCTGTCCCGGCAATTTTTGCACGTCCCCCAACCTCAGCCGTAGATGGGCGCAATGTCACCCCCGCACGACGAACAGCCGGGTCACTGTTTACAGATGCAGCGGTCACGCGCGCATTACGCCCGACCGTACTGACCGCGTCATTCAAATTATCACGCGCCGATGTTGATACCGCCGCATTGCGCGATGCCGTACTGCGCGAAGGTGCAACCGTACGAGCCGAACGCGCGGCATCCGCGCCCCCCCCGGTCACAGTCGTACCAGCCGATGACACATCACGACGAACCGTCGTCCGCGCAGTTGTCGCGGATGAACTGTCACGCCCCGACGACGTATCGGCGGATGCGGCCGATGACGGAATTGCACGCGAAATCACCGGCGTGTCGGCCACAGCGGCCGGCACCGTAAAAACAAATGCAAAAATCCACGCGACGACTTTCTTCATTCTTATGTCAATTATATCACAAGCCCCCGTATCAAAAAAGATGAAAATATTGAAGAAGCCACCAAATTAAAACAATATGTTCAACTTGGCCCCTATCTGCAGTTCGTCTCCTTCAAACTCATAATCAATATGTCCGATATATTGCGTTCTGCCGTATTGACGCACCAACTTGGCGTTCAACCACTCTTGGTCAAAATCAGGGTTGGTGGATTTACGAATATCACCGCCGACACCAACACGCCATGCGCCACGCAGACGGAAATACACCTCCGGAATAAAATCAATATAGGACATGCCGCGTTCATCATCGAAAATCCAGCTGGACTTTACTGTACCGGCCAATGTCATCGCGGCATATTCACGCCCGAAACGCAGACCGGCATAATATGTCGAATCCGCGAACCACGGCGTGCGCACATGTGACGAACCGCCGAACTTAAAGCCAAACAATACATCTGATATGATGTTCGCACTGTTGTCTGCCGCCGTCATCAGACGATATTTTCCGCCCAAATCGAAACTGGAAAATCCATCCTCGTCACCATGGAAATCATTCTGATAATGCAGGCTGATACCCGCATTAAAACGCTCTGTAAATCCATATGACAAAGACTGTCCGATGCGCAAAATGCTGTCATAATACGCAATATTTGATGTTGATAAAATTTCACTGCGTCCCTGCATGTACAAAGGATCCGATGTATCAAAATTTGCCGCGGATGCCGCCGAACAAACAAACATCGCCATCACCGGCATTACAGCCACCGCCATAATTTTTTTAAATAACATTATCTTACCCTCCATTAACACTTTCTATGCAAAGGCACCCCGGAAGGGCATTCCGGGGTGCCGACCATATCATTTAGAACTGGAATACAGCCTGCAGACCGACTGTCATCTCCTTATAATCCGACAGTTTTGCATCACCATGCTTTACCCAGCCATTGATAAACTCACCGTCGGCCCCGGCCGCACCATACGACCAATAGCCCAGGCTTTTGTCATCGGCACTATCATAAAATGATGTTTTCGCATACAGATTCAGCGCAACCCAATCATTCGGCTGCCACCCGATGGCCCCTTTGATAGACGCCTGGTTATGCCAGTCATAATCACCAAAGACCGCCTCCAGATTCAGCGTCCAGTCTTCATCCAAGACACTGAATACACCGATACCGCCTTCAATATAAAATGTATTGTCCGCATCGGTGTCATATGCAATAAAGATTGCCGCCTTGTTGCCTTCTGCGGTTGTGCCTTCGATACCATTTCCATAAGAATTACCATCAAAGTCAACATACCAACCGCGTGCCAACGCATAAATTGTGGAACGCGCAACCTTATAACCGCCCTTTAAATCCAGAACATAATTGTTGGAAATATCTTTCTGGTGCTGAAAATATCCGGACAGAGTTCCAATCCATTTTTCATTGTCAACAAAGCGCCACTGGACGCCAGCGCCATACAAATTCAGACCATTGTCGTCCATCTTGTCATCAGGTGCCACAGACCAGTCGAATTTATATTTGTATGAATCATACTGCCCCATAACCAACACGGCCAAGCGGTCCGTAATACCATAGCTAAAGTCTTCCTTGATAGAAAAACCCTTCATATCCCACGTCGCCTTGGTATCGGAAATCTCCATCCCTTCTGCCGGCGTCAACGTCATATCATACGAATTGGTGTTATAAGACACATCTGTGACAGAGCCAAACTTGCCCTTTAACGGCTGGAAGAACGGATGCGCCAGATAATACTTACGCTTCAGCGTGCTGCGAACCGTTTCCGCACGCGTTGTGCGAACATTGCGAGTTGTTGTCGTCGTCGCGGTACCGCTGCGCGTGTTGCTGTCATATTGCTTATACAAAGCGCTGCGACTGGCGGGTTGGGTATAATACAAATCACCGGCATCACGTGACTGATACGTGGTTGTAGTGCTGCGCGTCTGATACTTTTCATAATTCACATTATCGCGCGCGCGCACCGCCGGCGCCCCCGACAAATCGGCACTGGACGCGGCACGCGTACCAATGTTTGTTGCGGCCAACACCGGCGACATACCGAAAACAGCCGCCGCCCAAATAAACAAAGACATCTGCTTTTTCATTACAAAATTCTCCTTTTAAGCAGATTATAGCATAATTCGAATCGATAAAAAAGCATAAAAAATACCGGTAAACACCGGCATTATCCCCTATTTTGTATAATAGCAGTTTGATGTATATGTATAATTACCACTTGTATCCGACAAGGCCGTATTTGCCGGCATATAACATCCCGTTATCGCCGTATTCCCAATGGTACTGGTGCCATTTTTTCCACCGGACGCAGGACAAAGAGAACATGTCATAGACGCACTTGCGGCCGTCGCCGTCGTATAATACCCGGCGGCACAGCCATATTCTGTACTTGATGTAGAAGTACATGTATAATTATTGTCCTGCGTGGAATATTTTGTACGCGACACACGATTACTGCTACCAGTGGTCCATGCCGTATATGTTTGATTATTATTACACTTACACATATGGCAGGCCTGGCCGGCACTTGCCGCAACACAATAATAAGTTGTATTAAGATTATCACCACCTGATAATCTGCAGCCGGCAGACGGCATTGTCTGATAGCTCACACATTCGACCGTAATACCTATCTGAGGCGACGCACATGCACATTTTATAATAATTTTTCCGCCATCCGAACACGTTTGCCCGACAAACCCATCCGCTCCAATATAATCTGCCTGGGACATAGTGTATGTTTCGGCAAATACCGGCATCGCCAGCAATCCAAAAATACACCCAACTATACAAACTTTAACATCCATTGGTTCTTCTCCTGTTTTTTCAAAATGAAAAACCACCAATCGTTTGGTGGTCAGGAGGTTCAGAACAATCCATAGAATTGTGTGCTTATTCAATATATTCGCAACCCTCCTGACCCGCGGTTCAGGAGTTGTTTTTCGTCCGAATACAAAAACAGGCGCACTGCGCGCCATAAGATTTTATCCCGACGCTATGGCAGAGGTTCTGACACCCCATCATTGGAACACCCAATGACAATATAATTATATACAGCCAACATGATTAACACAAGAAATAAAAAAGCCGGCTTTTGCTGGCTTTTTTTCATTATAATATATGGCGCTTGTTATTGGCATCGGGCGCGCTGACAACACCCTCTTCTTCCATACGCTCTATAAATGTCGCCGCCTTGTTATATCCGATTTGCAGACGCCGTTGCAGATAAGAAATGGTCGGCTTTTTATCACGCAAAACTATTTCCTTGGCCTGGGTATACAGGTCCGCATCTTTTTCACCCTTGGTCTGGGCGGCGGGCGCCGCCGGTACCGCAGCGGCAGTTTCCGCCGCATCATCACCATCGGTAACACCGGCCGCATATTCCGGCGCACCCTGTGCACGCAGGAAGTCACCAATCGCATTCAGCTCACCATCCGATATATACGCGCCGTGTATTCGCACAGGAACACGTCCCGCCTCGCTGAACAGCATGTCACCCATCGCAAGCAGGTTCTCGGCCCCACCCTCGCCCAGTGTCGTACGCGAGTCGATATTGCTTCGCGCCTGGAACGAAACACGCGTCGGGAAATTGGCCTTGATAACACCGGTTATTGTCGTCGCATCCGGACGCTGGGTCGCCATAATCAGATGAATGCCGGCCGCACGCGCCTTTTGTGCGATACGCTGAACACAGGCCTCAACCTCTTTGCGCGCCAAACTCATCAAATCCGCAACCTCGTCTATGATAATTACGATATACGGCAAATCAGACAAATCTATTTCCTGACTCTCGAATAACAGCTCACCCGTCTCTTCATCGGTACCGACGGCAACCTGGCGTGTCATCTTTTCCCCAGACGCCCGTTTTTTTGCCGCCATTTCATTATAACTTTCAACATTGCGCGCATCCAACACCTGCATTTGCTTATAGCGCTCCTCCATCTCGCGGACGGCCCATTTCAATGCATTTACAGCCGCCCCCGGGTCCAGCTTTACAATCGGCGTAATCAAATGCGGAACATCATCCCAGAATCCGAAATCAACACCCTTGGGGTCGATAATCATCAGCTTGCACTTATCCGGCGTAAAATGATAAACAATGGACGTAATCAAAGACTGAATAAATACGGACTTACCCGACCCAGTTCGACCCGCCACCAGCATATGCGGCATTTTCGCCAGGTCATAGTACATGGGCTTTCCACCAATATTTACCCCCAGTGCCAAAGGAATCTTATACTTGGATTCAACAAATGCGGAATCTGCAATAATTTCACGATATCTTACCGTCTGGCGGTTCAGATTCACCATCTCCACACCCAGATACGGCGTACCCGGGATATGCGCTATACGCATGCTTTCCGTCGCCATGGCACGCGTCATGTCTTTTACCGTCTCTGTAATCTTTGCAATTCTAACACCGGTATCAGGTTCAAACTCAAACAGCGTAACAATCGGCCCCGGCTTTATTCCGACAACTTTACCATATACCCCAAACTCTTCAAAATGGTCCTCTAACGATACCGCTACACGCTTTAATTCTGCGGTTACACCCGTCTTGCTGAAATTAGAGGCATCCAGCAACTCCGGCGGCGGCAGTTCATATTCCGCCGATATCCCGACCTCACGCGCCGGCGCCACAACACGACGCTTTATCGCACGACTGCGGCCGCGACGCACAGCGGGCGCCGCAGACGCGCTTTCTTCATCTTCTTCATCGTCCGCATCGTCTTGCAAATCTTCTTCTTGGACCGCGGCAGCATCCGCTTCAATCGGACGCGTCAAATGGAATACAGACAGCAGCCATCGCACCACGCGCCACACAGCCCCGGCAACAGAACGCAAATGCGACCACTTTATATGCAAAACAACACCGGCATTATCAAAGAAAACGCCGACATGCACCAGCCCCAGCGCCACAGCCCAGCCC
>JAIDLK010000038.1 GCA_029051085.1 Alphaproteobacteria bacterium
GGTTTTTATTTTTGAAAAAATCCCTGTATTCCGCATAGTGTTCTCTCCGATTTTATGCCTAATCCAATCGGTGGTTTGGCTTGGGCATTATTTGCCGGTCAAGTTTATGCAGACTTTATAGAGGGCGGCGGTCTGGGTAGCACCACAAACTATTCGTGTGTTATTTATGGGCAGAATTTGGATTGTGTTCATAATAGTTATCCATGCTATCAAATTTTAAATTTTTCAGATGCGTCTGTATGGGGTTCCAATGAAGTTGGCTACTTTAACTATTCCAGTGCATGTCAAATGTATGTTCCTGATGGATATAGCGTTGATGCATATTGTGCGTTTGACGAAAGTTGTGGAACAATTTTGTCGCCGTGTAGCGAATATGGATATTATTGTCCGAATGGGGGCCGCTCATATACCTATGATGAGGTGAAAAAATTAGGAAATGACAGTATGGCTTTGGCGGAGCTATGTCCCTTGCCGACTGGTATACATAACGTTACGCTTGGCCAGCATATATTGTCAGATTTGGGGTCTGTATCCGTTGGTGGCTGTTATTTGGCGGCATCTGCGGGGCCGTATTCTGATGATAGCGGAGTGTTTCAGCTGGCTGAGAATTGTTATTACTAAAAACGCGCTTAAGGCGCGTTTTTTGATGGGTATAAAAAAACCGCATGTCGCGGTTTATATTTTTGGTGGGCGCGCAGGGACTCGAACCCTGGACCCACTGATTAAGAGTCAGTTGCTCTACCAACTGAGCTACGCACCCGATGGGTCATTCATTATGAATACCCGCAGATTATATATCTTTTTATCTTATTTGCAAGAAATTATTATTTATTTTTACATCGTATGGTTTCCGCCTGTAACGCCATATACCTCTGCGGTGGTGTATGATGATGCATCCGATGCCAAAAGTACATAGGTGGCCGCAAGTTCGGCAGGCTGGCCGGCGCGTCCCATCGGGGTGCCCATACCGAATTCCGGAATTGTATCCTGGGCGCGTCCACCCGCAACCTGAAGTGCGGTCCATATAGGGCCCGGTGCCACGGAATTTACCCTGATGCCGCGTGGCGCCACTTGTTTTGCCAATGCGCGTGTGAACGCTACGATTGCGCCTTTGGTCGAGGCATAGTCCAACAGGTCTTTGCCAGGCTGGTACGCCTGGATGGAAGAGGTTGTTATTATTGATGCGCCCGGCCGCATCAGTGGAATGGCCGCCCGTGCCAGCCAGAACATTGAAAAAACATTTACGGCAAATGTTTGAACAAGCTGTTCCGTATCAAGTTTTGTTATGTCTTTGCTGTATTGTTGCATGCCGGCATTCATTACGATTATATCAAGCCCGCCAAGTGCCTTGTGGGCGCGTGTGATTAAACGTTCGCAAAATTTTTCATTCGCGATGTCACCCGGTATCAATATGGCACGTTGTCCCGCGTCTTCTATGTATTTTGCGGTTTCGCGTGCATCACTTTCCTCGGCCGGCAGGTATGATATCGCCACATCGGCGCCTTCGCGCGCATATGCGATGGCAACCGCGCGGCCAATGCCCGAATCGCCCCCGGTAATAAGTGCGCGACGTCCTGTTAATCTGTTCGCACCTATATAGCTGTCTTCGCCACAATCGGGCAGGGGGTGCATTTTTGATTCCAGACCCGGATATGCCTGTCGTTGGCGCGGGTATTTTTCATGATAGTATTTTGTGCGGGGATTTTTGCTGTGTGTGCTTCTTTTCATGGGGGCCTCCTGTCCGTTATATTTTATATATATGTATATGGTCGTGCCATAGGCATGAAAGCCACGAAAGGGCTGGCGGATAGGGGAATCCTTACCTATGCAAAGTTTTAAAATGCTTTGCTAGAATTATATTGTTGACATGAAAAACACAAAGAACACAACCACAACTAAAAAAGGAGAAAAAATGAAAAAAATAGTTATCTCGACATTGGCGGTGCTGATTGCATGCCCGGCATTTGCGGGTGCAAATCAGAACAGCAGCTGGCAGTTATTCGGGCTGGACCCGTATATCGGCTTGCGCGGCGGTATGGGCTATACAAATGTTAACGTAAAGCACAATGGTCACAAAAAGTCTATCCAGGATCATGAATTCCAGGGACGTGCGGCTTTGGGTTTGGAAGTCTGTGATACAGTTCGCAGCGAAATCGAATGGTCTATCTTTAGCAAGGTAAAGGATACCAAGCATTACGGCGACCAGAAAGTAAAAGTTGAAACCAAGATGCAGACGCTGTTGTGGAATTCTTATATGGAATTCGGTTCGTATGACATCGTTCGTCCGTTCATTGGTGCCGGTGTCGGTGCGGCGTTTACAAAGCTGGACAAGCATGTTGAAGGCTTTGGCAGCTCTAATGATGACAAGACCCGCATTGCGGCCATGGGTACACTGGGTGTATCGTTCGACTGGCAGCGTTTGGCGGTTGATTTGGCGGCACGCTATACATATGTTGACATTGCGTCCGGCCTGCATAACTTTGGCGGTGATTTGGGTATCCGCTTTATGTTCTAATGACTGTCCCGCCGTGGGGCCCCGCGGCAAAGACTGTCTTGTTTCAGAAAACAAACCGCGCGATGGCCGCGGTTTGTTTTTTATTTTTTTCTTGCGGTTGTGTTTAATAAAAATTATAATGCCCGCCGGAATTTTAATACAATTAACACACAACGCGCGGTGCATGCACATAAGTCCAGTTGCAGCCCGCGCGTTTTTTTTAAGGGGTAAAGATATGAATAAGTTTCCGCAAAATTTTAAAGAGGCAGTTATTGCGTCGGTTCCGAATGCCGCTTTGATGGTTATAGGAATGGTGACACTGAATCTATGGATTTATGGTGCATTAAGCTGGGGGCATTTTGCGGTTGTTGTGCCGATGATGTTTGTTGTTGCGTTTGCATTTGATTTTTTTATCGTAGGGCCAATGGTTATGAAATTTGTAAGAAAACATGACATTGTCCGAGTGATGCCGTTTATACGTGTGGCGATAATGGCGGGTGTGCTGACGTTTGTGGCGCCGATTCTCGAATCGGGTACGGTCATAACCGCACAGCAATATGTTATGGCCGCGCCTCGCAATTATCTGGCGGCATTGATTTTGCAACTGTTTGTTGCATTGCCGTTTGGATTGTTTGTTTTACAGTGCAGCAGACGATGGAGTGTAAAATAAAAAATCCCGCATTGCGGGATTTTTTTAAGATAACTGGGCCAGTGCGATTTTGCCAAGGAATGCCGCTTCTATGTCGCCAAGTAATGATTTGGTTCCTTCATCCAAATCATCATCCTCTTGCAGCTCTTCTGTGCGTGATATTATCTGTTCGCACATTTTTACCAGATCGCGATTTATCATTTTTGGCGCAAGTATGTCGGCTTTGAATACTTTTTTTTCATCGCGTGCCATGAAATAACTTTCGGCAAGACTGTCCGCCCATGTATCTACATCTTCCGTTAATCGGTCGAATAACAGATGTTGAGAATAGTTGTTTGTTGACCAGTGATTTATTTTGCATGCATATTTGAATGCAATCAGATTTTGTATCAATTCATACATTTTTCTTTCCTCCATGTCTGGATTTTATCAAGAAGCGGCGTTGATAGTTATAGGATAATATACTGGCGCTATGTGCATGAATTCCGCGTTTTTTTGGGAATTCAAACCTGACGAAAATGTAAAAAAAATGTTGTACAATGTGTTTCGTAACCACAAGGAAAAAGGAGACCTTATATGCAAAAACTTATCAAAAAAATGTTCATGTTTTCGTCCGTGCTATGTGCGGCGGCAATTCTCAGCGGTTGTACCACCATGTGCAATCAGAAGAAACCGCGTCGTCATGTAAAGCCGGCCTCGCAGGAAACGGTCGTTGTATATCAGAGCTATGAAACACGTGGCGATATAGATCGCGTTTCTGCAAAAATGTATACCCGCAGCAGTGCCGGCGGCGAATCCAAAATGGGATATATAAAATTCGTTGAAACAGATGGCGGTTTGAAAATGGATGTTGATTTGAAAGATCTGCGCCCGGGCGTTTCGTACACTGTAAAGATTTATCAGTGCGGCAGCTGCAATAACGACAGCATGTGCTGCGATAAATCCAGCATGCCGATAAGCCTGCCGAAACTGAAGGTTGAAAAGAGCGGTCGCTTGGAAGAAAGCTTTATCATCCGCGGTCTGACGGCGGCCCAGCTGAATAACGCCAAGATTTATCTGGAACGTGACGGCGGCTACAAGGCGGCATGGGGCACGTTTGAACGCGGCATGATGCTGTAATAAACTGTCCGGTATATAAACAAGTTCATAGTCTGTGCGCCCCGGAATTATCCGGGGCGTGTTTTTTATATTTTTACTTTGTGAATATTATCCTATCTGATAATCTTGTATCCTTGAAGGAGATGAGGAGAGCAATAGTTGCTTTATTTGCAGTCATATGCGGAATACTTTTTCCGCATTTTGCGTCATGCGCGGATTATGTTTCCGGTGATGTGTATGGCGGGCTGGTTCACTTTGACCAAGATGTCTATATCCCCAAGGACGTTGTTGTTGCGGCGGATGCCGTATATGCCGATTCGTCACTGAACATGGTAAACACTGCTTTTATCCGCAGTGATATTTATGTTTGTGATAACTGTGATTTTCGTATTCAAAACTCCGGCAACATTTCCGGGAGTATTCATTTGGGAAACGGGGCTGTAATGACGCAGATTGTACGCAGTGACGCCGATGTCACGTTTCTTGATGTTGATGCGCCGTATATAGTTCTGGCCGATGGTGCCAATGATGTCTCATGGAATGATTTATCGCTTTTGGGAGCTAATGCGGGAACCTTGGTTTTGCGTGACAGTGGTGTTGTATTTTCTAATACTGGATTGGCGCTGACATATAAAGGCGGGCAAACGTCCAAGATTTTTCTTGATGGTGTGATTACGCTGCGGCTGCCACAGGATTATTGTGTTCACAGCGGAATACCGTTGATGCGCAATGTTTATGGTGCTGTGGATATTGTTATTACAGGGGCAAGTCCCGGTGAATTGTTTGCATATGTCGCAAAAATTGAAAATGATGATTTATATGTAAAGACGGTTCGTGAAACCGATTATTATAAAATTCTTGGTGACGAGCGTGGTTACTTTCTAAATCTTGTACGTGAAAATTATCCTGATGATGCATTGTTGCGTCGGTTGGATTCTGCCCAGAATATGACAGAATTAAATGCCATAATGTCCCGCAGTATTGCCTTGAATCCGATGATGCTAGCCCAGCCCATGCTTGTTCTTGATAAATTTATGTCGGCTGATATGGCTGTCTCCGGCGTTTGTGC
>JAIDLK010000039.1 GCA_029051085.1 Alphaproteobacteria bacterium
GAAACCTCACACCGGGTATCACCCGATGCATTGTGAATTATATCAGCAAAGTTGGAATTTGCAAATAAAAACGCCCCGCATGGGGCGTTTTGCTTTTTGGTTTTATAACTTGGCGCGAATTTCTTCGACCTCATAACATTCGACGCGGTCGCCTTCTTTTAAGTCATTATACTTATCAAAAGACATACCGAATTCAACGCCGCCGGATACTTCCTTTACCTCGTTCTTTTCACGGCGCAGCTCGCCAATCTTGCCATCATAAATAACGACATTGTTGCGCAGCAGGCGTACGAATGCGTCTTTCTTTACCACGCCCTCAGACATGCGGCAACCGGCCACACGCGTGCCCTTGCCCACGGTAAACAGCGCGATGACATCCGCATATCCGATAAAGTTTTCACGACGTTCCGGTGCCAGTTTACCCGACAGGATTTCCTTTATCTCGTCCGTGATGCGATATACGACACTGTGATAGCGGATATCGACATTACCACTGCGCGCCATGTCGCGAACCGCCGCGTCGGCACGAACGTTAAACGCGATGATAACCGCACCGGATGCCGTCGCCAGACGGATGTCACCTTCGGTTATCTGGCCGACACCTGCCGACATTAACTCTACGGCCGCCTTGTCGCTGTTGATTTCCTTTAACATGTCGGAAATCGCCTCAACAGAACCCTGAACATCGGCACGCAGGATAACCGGCAGTGTTAGCTTCTTATTCTCGTCACGCTTGGCAAACAGCTCTTCCAGGGATGAACGCTTAATCGCGTTCGCCTTGTCCTTGGCCTTTTGGATGCGATATGCCGCAACCTCGCGCGCTTGGGCATCTGTTTCCATAACACGCAGTTCATCACCCGCGTTCGGAACCGCATCCAATCCCAAGACGACAACAGGCTGGCCCGGCTTTACGGATTTGACACGTTCGCCGGTGGAATTTATCAGACCACGCACGCGGCCGAATGTTTCACCCACAACAAACACATCACCGATTTTCAGCGTACCCTGGCGCATCAATATTGTTGCAACAGAGCCCAGACCTTTTTCCATTTTCGCCTCAACCACATATGCAACGGCCGGCATGTCGGCATCCGCCTTTAAGTCCATCATTTCCGCCTGAAGCAAAATGGCGTCTTCCAATTTATCCAGACCTATTTTCTTGGTGGCCGATATTTCAACACACTGAATATCACCGCCCATTTCTTCGACCTGGACCTCTTGCTGTAACAGGTCGGTCTTTACACGGGTCGGATTCGCCTCTGGCAGGTCAATCTTGTTAATTGCGACAATGAATGGAACCTTGGCCGCGCGGATGTGGTTAATCGCCTCTATGGTCTGGGGCATGATGGAATCATTGGCCGCAACAACCAAGACAACGATATCAGCCATTTGGGCCCCACGGGCGCGCATGGCCGTAAATGTTTCGTGACCCGGCGTGTCAAGGAACGTTATCATCGGGCCGGATTTGGACTGAACCTCGTACGCGGAGACATGCTGGGTTATGCCGCCGGCCTCGCGCGCGGCAACGTTTGCGTTGCGAAACGCGTCCAACAGTGATGTTTTTCCATGGTCAACGTGACCCACAACTGTTACAACCGGTGCACGCGGCGTTAAATTTTCCGGATTCGGGCCGCGTTCCAGAATGTCTGCATACGGCTTTACATCAACACGCTTTACCGTGGCGCCGAATTCGGCCGCGACCAGTTCGGCGGTATCCGCATCAATAGACTGGTTCTGGGATGCCATCATGCCCATTTCCATTAACTTTTTAACAACGTTGCCGACCTTTTCCGCCATCGCCGCGGCCAAATCTTTGACCGTGATGGTGTCGCCCAAAACAACCTCGTGCGAGACCTTTTGCGGGGCGGTAAACATGGCGCGCGCCTTTTCACGGAAACGCTTTAAAGACGCCTCGGACCGGCGACGGTTTGCGCCGCGCAATGCAATCTCGTCGTCATCATCGCCCATGACGATGTCATGCAATGAAATCTTGCCGCCTTTTTTGAAATCTTTTGACTTGTTGTGCATGTTGCGATTGCCGGGACGTGTATCTTCGTCGTCGGCGCCACCGCGGCCGGGACGCGGGGCGGGCGTGCTGAACGTTTTCTGGGGCGCGGCAGCCTTAGGCTTTTCCGGGGCCGGTTTTTCTTCGGCTTCGGCGGCGGCGCTTTCACGGGCGGCCAGCTGCTCTTTGACCTGTTCATATTCACGCGTTTCCCGCTCTATCTCGGCGGCACGGGCGGCGGCGGCCGCCGCCTCTTGGGCTTCGCGGGCACGACGTTCTTCTTCGCGGGCACGGGCCGCCTCTAAAACCGCACGCAGCTTTTCATCGGTCGCATTACGTGCAGGCGCGGGCTTGTTCGGTTCTTCGCGCAGTTCACGCGTACCCGGCGCCACGACCCGACGACGGCGCTCTACAAAAACGGCATCGCCCTTTTTGCTTGCGACCTGGTCCATAGTCACAGATTTTCCAAGTGTTAATGTTGCCATAAACTTATCCTCGTTTTGTTGTCGTGGCGGGAATACGCCCGCGGTTATTTTATTTATTCTTCATCCTGCTTTATATCATATGCAACTTCACGTGCCTTCATGATAACGCGACCGGCAAGACGCGGACTCATCATATCCTCGCCCAGAATTTCAACCAGTTCATCAGATGCCAAGTCCGCCAAATCAGACAGAGACTTTACACCGTTTTCACCCAGTTTCATTATTATCGGACGCTTGATGAAATCAAACTTTAACAAATCATCCGACATACCTATTTTATGACCGTTATCCAGATAATCCTGTTCAATCTTGTCCAGATAGCTCTTGGCACGGGTCTGCAGTTCTGACGCCAGTTCTGCGTTAAATCCTTCGATGGATTCCAGCTCTGCGATGTCGACAAAGGCAATTTCCTCTATCGTACGGAAACCTTCGGTAATCAGCAGGTGCGCAATCATTTCATCGACGTCAAGACCCTTAATAAACAGTTCCGTCTTTTCCTTGAATTCCTTGGCACGGCGTTCCTGTTCTGTCTGCTCGTTCATAACATCAATGTTCCAACCGGTCAGCTGGGACGCAAGACGTACATTCTGGCCGCGACGACCAATGGCCAGCGACTGCTGATCTTCTGTTACAACAACAGCCGCGGTACGGGTGTCTTCGTCAACGATAATCTTGGCTACCTTGGCCGGCTGCATCGCGTTAACGATAAATACCGCCGGGTCTTCGGAATACAGAATAACGTCAATCTTTTCACCGTGGCATTCGTTAATAACAGGCTGAATACGTGTACCCTTTATACCAACCGTCATACCAACCGCATCAATGGACGGGTCCTGGGTTTCAACCGCAATCTTGGCATGAGAACCGGGCGCACGGGAAACAGATTTGATTTTAATAACACCTTCGTATATTTCAGGAACTTCTTGGACAAACAGCTTTTCCATAAACATCGGATGCGTGCGGGTCAAGAAAATCTGGGGACCGGTGTTGGAACGAGATACATCCATAATCAAGGCACGGACACGGTCACCAACCGTCAGGCGCTCGCCCGGAATCAGTTCGGTCCCTTTGATGTAACCTTCGGCCTTGCCGTTGATGTCAACGAATACATTGCCAAACTCAATACGCTTTACAACACCGGATACGATATCACCGATATTGTCTTTGAATTCTTCATACTGGCGGCCCTTTTCCGCATCACGAACACGCGCGGTCATAATCTGTCTGGCGGTCTGAAATGCCATGCGGCCGAATTCAGGCTCCGGCAGGGAATCTTCAACAACATCACCAACATGCGGATTCTTTGCATACTTTTTTGCCTGGGCAACCGTTAACATGGTACCGGCATCATATTCTTCGCCCATAGCCTCGGGGGATTCGATAACATCAAACAAGCGCTTTACATAAATAGCCCCGTTTTTACGGTCAATGTTTGCAACGATATTAAACTCCTCGCCATACTTGTGCTTAGCTATTTTGGCAATCGCAGCCTCCAGTGACTCAATGACTATCTCGCGGTCAATCAGCTTTTCCTGGGCCAACGAGTCGATAGCCAACAGCAAATCCTGGCGCGGCATTGAAACAAAAGACATTCGTTTTCTCCTTATGTTATTTTATGATGCCTTCTTATGATAAGAGCGGGGTTTTTCAACCCCGCCCTTAAAAAACTTTTAAGAACATTCTTATTATGGAGCCCGAATCGAGAAAACGCAAGAAAAATTTGACGCGTTTCTTTTTGCGCTTTATACTGGGCGTGATGAAGATTATAAACAGATATTTTTTGCGCCAGCTGACAATGATATTCATTATGCTGCTGCTGGTACTGACCGGCCTGGCCTGGATGGTGCAGATTATGTCAATGATGAAGTTTCTGCTAAATTACGGGATACAGCTGACCAACTTTCTGGGATTAACCATGCTGATGGTGCCCTTTATTGTTTCAATTATCATCCCTTTCGTAACGTTTATTGCCGTTATTTCCGTTTATAATAAAATGATTTCAGATAATGAAATTACAGTTATGGCGGCATCAAGCCTGTCACCAGGACAGATTGCACGACCCGCACTGATTATGGCGACAGTCTTAACAGCGGTGCACTTTGTGCTTAACATGTGGATTGTGCCAACATCACAGGGAACTTTTTATGACACACAGTGGAATCTGCGGTATGGGTTGGCGCATATGAAACTGCAAGAAGCGGCGTTTACGGAAATGTCAAACGGACTGGTGGTATATGTGGATAAAGTATCGGGACATGATTTGTCACAGGTAATGCTGTCTGATATGCGTGATGAAAACAACCAGATAACCATATTCGCAGAAAAGGGAAAATTGGTATCAACATTACGCGGATTGTCCATTGTTATGACAAACGGCTCTTTAATGGCATCGGGCAATGCCACAACGGTCGGAACATTCGAAAGCTTTGATATGGATTTAAACGTCGCCGACAAGGGTATGGGCGGCAGTTTTCGCGTACGCAGAATCCCGACAATGGAACTGATAGACGATATTCTTAATTCCCCAAACAAAAAGCAGCACAAGGCGGTGCTATCCGAGCTGTGCTCACGACTGTACGGCCCCATTATGAATCTGCTGCTGGCGGCGTTGTGTACGGCCATATTGCTGCGTTCATCATTGCTGCGCCGCCGCGCCAGCTTTGCACCGGCCGTCGCCGTTGCGGCAATGGCGGTTGTTATGGCGGCCTTTATGTCCGCATCAAACATGGTTTCGTCCATAACACAGTTCATCGCACTGGGCGGGCTGATAATTGCAATGCTGGCGGGGGTACTGTTTGTATTGTATAAAAAATGAAGCGCGCTTATATAACCATTTTATCCGCTATTGCATGTGGCGCGGCAAACGCGGCATCTGTTGATTTTGATCAGCCAAAGACGATTATCGCGGACAAAATCGAATATGACATAAAATCCGAATCCATCCAGACATCCGGAAAAACAGAAATAATAAATCAATCCGGCCAGCGCATGACCCTGCGCGACAGCTATATATCCAAAGACGGTTCCGCCCTGGCGGGTGATGATATAAAAATATGGCTGGGCCAGCATGTATATGTTGATGCGGAAAATGTCACACGCGAAGGCGACCTGACCATTGCAAAGGATGCAACATTTACCGCATGCGACGGGTGTGATTCTTATGGCGATGCATGGACGATATCAGCGACAACCGTGCGCCATAACATGGCGACACGAATGCTGCGATTTTACAATCCGGTTTTCTGGATATACGGCGTACCGGCATTCTGGTTTCCAATATTTGAAATGCCAGACCCGGGTGTAAAGCATAAGACCGGTTTTCTGATGCCGGACTTTGAATCCACCAACAAAATGGGAACAATGATAAACATACCGTTTTATGTTTATCTTTCGGAATATCAGGATATGACGGTTACACTGGCATATCTGACCCAGGAAAACCCATTGTTTAAAGCAGAACATCGTCTGAACGCGGAACATTCACAATATCGGACACGCGGCTCGTTTACACGCAACAAGGACGGTGAAAACCGTTGGCATATTTTCAACAACGATGTTATTCAATTGGGCGAATATGCACGTGCAACAATATTTTTAGAGCGCACCTCTGACAAAACATACCTGCAAAAATACGGTTTTTATAATTCCCAGCCCTATCTGGATTCCGGCGCACGACTGGAACTGTTCGGACAATCCGGATACGTGGTATCCGATGCACATGTATTCCAGGAACTGCGCAGCAGTGGCGGCGGGCGATACTCCACACCGTCGGGTGACATACTGCCAAACATTCGCGGTGTTTGGCAGACCGCCCCAATTTACGAGGAAACGTATATGACTTTTGGTGCGGATGTATTGGGAATATCCGGGTCCGGCACCGCATCCCAGCGCGTAATCGGTGACGCACGCATAACATCACCATGGACACTGTGGGGCGGCAACAGAATAACCGCAAGTCTGGCCGCACGATATGACGTATATAATTTTGATCATGCAGACATGGTTACAGGGGAAAATTTTACAGGACTAAAAAACCGCTTTCTGCCCAGCGGATATGTTGAGTGGGGCCTGCCGCTGTATCGGCCAGATACAACATGGTCCCAGGTTATAGAGCCCCGCGCACGCCTAACCGCGATGGCACATACATCACGTGAACAGTTCGCGCTGAACAACGATTCCGCAGGTGCGTTTTTGTCTGATGCCACCCTGTTCGCCGACAAAAGATTTGCAGGACTTGACCTGTGGGAAAACGGTACATTTGCAGACTATGGCGTTCGCTGGGCCGCATTTAATAATATTAGCGGAAATACTTTTGAAGTATTTCTTGGCCAGACATATGATTTCAAAGACCGCGCCGATACAGACCCAAACAGCGGATTCCACAACGGTGCATCCGATTATGTGGGACGCATCGGATACAATAACATGAAATGGTTTGATATGTCGTCACGCTTTCGCGTTGACAGGGCGAATTTTTCTTTGCGCCATATGGAAACAACCGGCCGTATCGGAACCAGCGCAAACTATATATCACTTGGCCATATCTGGTCCCAGCGATTTATAGACGCCCAGACAATGGGTGACGATATTAACGAGGCAACCGTGGGCGCGGGGATAAAGCTGTCACAGCGATGGGCCGTACAGTGGAACGGAATATATAATATGACGGAACGCGCCTTTCACAGTCATACCGGCGGCATATTCTATAATCATCCATGCTATTACATGTCATTGCAGTATCGGCGCGACAACTCTATCAAAGACGACTATGTCGGAACGACAACATATCAGTTTAGAATCGGTATGAGTGTTGACGGCCAGCAATACTAAAAACAAAATAAAGAAAAGAAGAGAGGAAAAACATGTTAAAAAAACTCTGCACGGCTTTAATGCTGATTGCGGCCACGACAATGGCCGATGCCGCATCGGTTGTGGCATCGGTCGGGGGCGAACCCATTACGGATACGGATATTACTGCTCGCGTAAAATTGATGGCCCGTCAGGGTAATACGGCAACAGACAATCGCCGACAGGCACTGCAGAGCATTATTGACGATAACATCAAGTTAAACTATGCCAAAAATTTCAATGCCGTTCCGTCTGATGACGACATAAAGGCGGAATTAAAGCGCATGAACTTGGGTGAGCTTAGCGCATCTGAACGCGAAATGGCCATGAATGCGGCACGCGCGGAAATTGCATGGCAAATTGTTGTTGCACGCACCATACTGCCGACCATATCGGCAAATGAAGAAGATATCGCGGCCGAGCGTGCAACACTGGCACGCGAACACGGTCTGCCGATTGAAATGACGATTGTCCGTCTGATTGATATTCCCGAAGACATTGCAAAAAAGCTAAGTAAGCCCAAAAGCTGTGACGCGGCGATGAAAATGGCGGAAAAACTGGGGGGCGTGCCACAAAAATTTACGGCGTTGCAATACGAACTG
>JAIDLK010000004.1 GCA_029051085.1 Alphaproteobacteria bacterium
ATTCGGTCGTACGTAGTATCATTCGTGTCATCATTTCGCAGCTCATTAGATTTACCCACTGATTCAATTTCATCGTGATGTCTAGTTACGACTGAACCCAGCGCGACATCGCATCGCCGATAATGGTTTCAGATGTCGGACGGATTATGTACGGCTCGGTCAATTTCGATTCCGGGTCAGGCTGTAACGCGCCGTCAATCATCTTTAGGCGATAGTGGGTGACAACCGCCGCCTCTTTTGCAAAGCCGGCGACATGTTCCGCCTCGCGGTTAAAGAAATCAATCGGTATTAACAACGGAAAATTCGCGTTTAATACACCCTGGGCTTTGATACGGCGATCCATTTCATCACGCATCAATTCCCATATCGCCCAACCATAAGGCTTTATCGTCATGCAACCGCGAACCGGGGCATTTTCCGCCAAATCAGCCGCAGTAATAAGATTCTGATACCATTCGCTGAAATTTTCGGCACGGGTCGGTGTTATTGCTGTCTTCATTTTTTTATCTCTTTATCTTTTAATTCCATATATTTGTTCGAAACCATATCATGCAGTGTGGTCGCAATCTGCTTTCTGTCCATGCCCGCCAAAGGCGGCGGCGGCAGGATTGTAATATCTACACGAAAACCACCGATAACCATTATATGAAACAGCTGAGAAAAGGCGCTGCGCTCGCGCGGGGCGCGGGGGCCCATATCCTGCTTGGCATTATCAAAATATGCATAATGCGTCGCCATGTCCGTATCCGATATGGGACCACCGTCTTTTGAGCGATAGACGGTTACCATCGGCTGGACCGCAACATTGGAATTTTCAACAAAGTTAAACAGTGTGCTTTTAAAATCCTTTACATATGCGCCGTTTGTTGTCGTACCTTCGGGAAATAAAAACATCGGATAAGATACATGCTGAACCGCGCGCTGAACCACCGCCAGTGCATCACGCGCATGCGATGGGCGGCGGTCAACAAATATAACACCGAACTTTTTCGCAACCCAGCCGACAACGGGCCAGGATTCCAATTCTTTTTTTGCAACAAAACTGCCCCCAAAGGCAACAGGGAATGTAGCGATTTCAAATATGGATATATGGTTGGTAATAACAAGCAAAGGACGATGCCCGACCAGATGCCCCCGGACACGGACACGAATGCCGGCCGTTTTTAACAGAAACCACATAAACACACGCATATACCATACAGACGCACGACCACGCGGCAGCAAAATTATTATCGGCAACTGGCAAAATACCAAAATCCAGAACAGACCGAACTTAATCGCTGCAAGCGCTGTATTGAATATGTTTTGTTTGCGCACGCGGGCCATTTTAATTCTCCGTATCCGCATCATCCTTGGAATCGTCACGGTATTCGGCATCGGCCGCATCTTCGCGAAGCAGGAATTCAATAAACGCCCCCATAACCTTTAACGGACCGGTTACAGGGAAAGAAACAATTTTACCAATCGTACGCATGGTGCCACCGGCGGTCGGGTCCTCCATACCCGCCAGGGCGTTTTCCTTGCCCAGGAAGTGCTTTTGATATGCAGGCTCGATATCCTTGGTCTTTAATAAAACAAATACATCATACGAATTAAACGGCGCATCAATAAATACGCCACGACCAAAGCGCGCGCCCAGTCGCAAATATCCCTTTATAAGCGGGGTCATTTCACGGACGGCCATATCTTTGTCCACAAACACCTCCGGCAGGATATTCATCCGCGCCAGCTTTGGATTTACGCCATCTGCAAAATTATCGGTTATAACTGTCGGGCGCATGTTCAGCGGCGCCAGATGATTATAATACAGGTATGATATCGCCTGGGCCGATGCCACCGGATTTTTTCCAACCCACGAGGCCACGCCGAATAAAATGGCAATCTTGCGCTTTACAATATATTCGCCCAGGCCCGCCCACAGCATGCGCATTACCAGCGCGTTTTCACGATACTCGCGCGCAACACATGCACGTGACATTTCGGCAATGTTTCCACGCGCACGCTTTATTTTTGCAAGATTAAATTCCGTTTCCGTATAAAAACCACCCATCTTTTCCGCGGCGGCACGATTTATAATGCGATATGTTCCCACAACACGACCCGCGTGCAAAACAACCAAATATTCCGCATGACGGTCATAGTCGTCCCATTCCTCGCGCAGGGCCTGTTGCTCCGGGCTGGGGGTGGCACCCTCTTCCTCGATAAAAACATCATATCGCAGGGCACGAACCTGGCGGCGCTCTTCCTTGTTTCGCGCCAATCGAACCTCATAGTCACGGACTTTGATAGCCATTATATATCCTTTATATATTTCCTATGTGGGAAGATTATCAAAGAATCAACCTGTTCGCAATTATTATTATTTTTAACGATTTTATTGCTGTTTCAGCGCATCGGCCAATGTGGCAACCGCAATCGCATACCAGTTGGAATTATTCCACTTTTTTATACGGTAAAAATTCGGATATGTTAAATATGCATGAATAACCGGACGCGGCGCAATATCGGTGTCCATATCGGCCTCAATCGGCGCATTGGCAGCATCTATTTCCGCCGTGTCCGCAACCAGCCCCGCCGTCATGGCAACCGATGGCAACGCACCACCATCTGGCAAACTCACGCCCAACGCCGCCCATTCGTCCAAGCTTTTTTTCACGTCACCTTTTAGCATGGCCACATCAAAGTCTGCGGGAACAACGACGGCGCGAACAATACGCTCGTTCGGATTCCAGCCCAGTTTGCTTAAATAATTTCCCGCACTGAACATCGCATCACCGACACTGCCGATTATGTCAATATGTCCGTCACCATTACCATCAACGCCATATGCCGCAAGTGTGGTCGGTATAAACTGAAAATGTCCCATTGCACCGGCCCAGCTGCCGCGAATCTGGGTAATATCCAAATTATTATCATCGGCAATTTTCATCAGTGCCAGCAACTGGTTTCCAAAAAACGTCTCGCGACGGCCGTCGTACATTAACGTTAAAAATGCATCTCTTAGGTTATGGGCGGCCTTGTATTCGCCATAGTTTGATTCCAAGCCCCAGAACGCCAGAATAACATGCGACGGGACACCAAATTTATTTTCCACACGCGACAGCATGGTCGGGTACTTTGCCCGCATCTTTTTTCCGTTGGCAATGCGCGCGGCACTTACCGTACGCGCCAGATACTGGTCCAATGTCAATTTAAATTCGGATTGGTTTTTATCACTGCGCACAATGGATGGTATAAACGCCGGATTGCGCAGCGTCGCCTTTATCGTGGCAGACGATATATTCTGGGCCGTTGCACGGGTGCGAACATTGTCCATTATGGCATCCCAGCGCTCCATATCAAATGTTCCGCGCTCGGCGCGCGCCGCAGCGCTTGAAAACAGCATCATAAACACTGCGCAAATGCGCAAAAGCTTTTTGGAATTCATTCCAAATCCCTCCGGTTAAAAACTAAAATGCGTATTTGACACCCAAATGCAAACCGAAAGACTGCCATGTGGCTTCTTTCAAGGAATTGCTGACATGTTCCGTGTGCGCCGGAATAGTTACCAATTCCGGAACAAGAACCGTTGTCTGGCCCCCGGTCACAGGGTCAACAACGATTTCTTCTATGAATATCGGGTTACCGTTCGCATCCAATGCAACATCAGTATACTCGGCTATATATAGTTTACCCGGTATTTTGCCAACATGGAACAGGTTTGTATCCACCTTCAGCGCCAGCTGCAGGCGATCGGACAGACGCATATTATATTCCATTTCAGCCGTGTATGAATATGCACCCTTGCTGCCCTCGTCAGTAAAGCTGGGGTTCTGCTGCCAGTCATCACGCATCGGCCATGTACCATCAGATGAATATTTTGGCAGCCCGAATTGAACATAAAAGCGCAGCTTGTCCGTTAATGTCATTTGCTTTTCAATCTCAAGCCCGACATAAAATCCACTCCAAGTAGTGTCATAAATATGCGTGGTCCCCTCAACAATAACAGGGCCGTCACCACCAATTACAACACAATCGCCCGGCCCGACACCCCATGGGGTTGTCCCCATAGAAGAATCGTAATCGGTCATATGCAGGCCGCCTTCGGGCAATATAATCCCGGTTCCCGGCGCAACTACCGATGTATCGACAAGCTTTATATCCTCTGGCGACATACAAACCTGGTACAGGTCATCCGGCGCCTCAATCCCCTGGGGGAATGCATAATAATTACCCGCCGCATCACCGAATACATAATCGCCCTTGGTTGTCAGCAACGGCAGGTAAATACCAGGATTGGGGTAATAGTGATCCGACATCTTCAGGTCATGCTTAAATATTTCATAACCGATGGACGGCGATAATTTCCAACCGCCGATATCCCATATATGATGGGCACCGATGCCAAATTTGAAATGATTTGACGTTCCCGTCTGGTTACCCATGGAAATCGTAAAAATCCCCTCGCTTGGATAAGAGCTGTCATACGGCTCAAGATCATAGTCCATGGATAAACCGCCATGTTCCATCTTGCCATACGAATACTGGCCATAGACAAACATGTCAAAATCACGCAGTGAAAAGTTATGCTGGGCACCGACATTGATTTCATTGAACACCATGTCGTCCCATTCCAATATGGAATTTACCCCGGTCTTGAATTCAAAATCAGCAAAACGTCGTGAATAGCCGGCGTAAATATTTGTCCCGCGCTCGGATTCCGCAGGTACCGCAACGCCATTGGTTGTCATCGTGCCATAACCGGTTGGAACAGCAGTGGACTGACGCGGGACCTGATAAGAAGTACTGCGCGTGCCGACAACCTGTTTCTGGCCGGACGTTCCTACATATTTGGAATAGCCTTGCTGGCTATACTGCCCATATCCTACCTGGTTGGCATTCGGGCCGTTCGATGTCTGATAATAAGACGGAACACCCTCGTTCGCAGCCATCGCCGCAAAAGGCATCAGAATCCCGGATAAAAATATATAAAATCTCGCTTTCATTCCATAAATCCGCACGTGGTGATTATAACACAATAATTTAAACCTTGCAAGAAATGCGTTGCGCGCTACAATGCCGCGTATGAGTGCCCCACACAACATTTACATACATGTACCTTTTTGCGCTTCAAAGTGCAATTATTGCGCATTTTACTCCGCCGCAATAAAACCCGATTGGCAAAAATATGCAACCGAGATATGCAAGGAGCTGGACTATTGGGCCGAAAAACTGGGCCGGATAACTGTCCCAACAATATTCTTTGGGGGCGGAACGCCATCACTGATGCCGACGGAAGTCTTTTCTGAAATTCTGGAAAAAGCCAATTCCCGTTTTCATATTCCAAACAACGCCGAAATAACGATAGAGGCAAACCCCGGAACACTGGCTCCCACAAAGCTAAATGATTTTATTGCATTGGGGCTGAACCGCCTGTCGGTGGGCGCCCAATCGCTGGACGATACAAGACTGGCATTTCTGGGGCGGCGACACACCGCGGCGGATGCGCGCGCACTGCTGGCATTTGCCATAATGCGCAATATTCGTGTCAGTGCGGATTTTATATACGGTCTGCCGGGCGATACGGCGGCGACCGTTAAACAAATGTGCATGGATATAAACAGCCTTGGGTTGAAGCATTGCTCACTATACGAGCTTACGATTGAGCCCCACACACCATTTGGAAAAATGAATTTAAAAATGCCTTCTAATACGGATATGGCGGAGATGTATTCGGCAATTTCCGAAACATTGGCCCTGTCACGGTATGAAGTATCAAACTATGCCGCCCCTGGACATGAATGCAGACATAATTTAAACATATGGGACGGGGACGCCTATATCGGCATCGGGCGCGGGGCGGCCGGGCGCGTACTGCTTCAGGACACATGGTATGAACAAATGGGGGCCGGCGCAATATTTTCCCCGATATCAACAGAGGCGCGCGCCGCAGAAAAAATCATCACCGGAATGCGGACACGGCGCGGCGTCAAAATAACACCCGATGTAAAAGCGGCAATCAACTGGGACTGGGTTCAGCAAAACCCGTCCGCGGTCCGGCGCAACGACGACAGATTATGCGCAACCGATTCAGGTCTGTTGACTTTGGACAGTATGCTGGTAGAATTGATAAGGTAAAAAATGCAAAACAAAATTCTAAATATCATAGGCATTATCGGAATTGTGGGCGCGTTTTGCGTCGCCCATCTTTACACACAGGAGAAAATGATGACAGCAGGAATCAAGCCGGAAAATATGGATACCAGCATTCGACCGGGCGAAGACTTTTATGATTACGCCACACTGGGATGGCGCAAGGCAAACCCGATGCCGGACGACTATTCAAGATACGGCGCATTTGAGATTCTGCACGACACCAACCTGGAACGCGTTCGTGAAATCGCGGAAAACAACGATGGTAAAATCGGAACGCTGTACAAAATCGTAATGGACAGCGCGCGCCGCAACACAGACAAAACCGCACCGGTACAATCTTATCTGGATGCGGTCGATGAAATAAAATCAGCCGCAGATTTACCAAAATACCTTGGGCGGGCGCATCGCTGGTCCGGCGGATTCTGGGGCGACGGGGTGGCATTGGATGAAATGGACAGCGAACATTTCCTTTACAACATCGTCCAAGGCGGCACGGGCCTGTCACGCGACTACTATTTTGACACAGACGAAAAGTCGGTCGAAATACGAAAAAAGTACAAAAAGTTTATCACAGACCAATCCCAAAACTTTGGCGTAAAAATAGATGCGGATAAACTGTACGCACTGGAAGAGCGCATGGCAAAATCTTTCCATACAAAAGAAGTATTGCGCGACCCGCATGCAAACTACCACAAAATGTCCATAGAGGAAATAAAGCGCGAGTTTCCGGGTTTCGATTGGGACGCATATCTGGCGGCGCGCGGCGCAGCGGCGGCCACGCACATCAATATCGCCCAGCCGACCGCAATCGCCGAAGCAATAAAAATAATGAACGACACGGATATAAATCTGATAAAAGACTATCTTAAATTCCGCATAATAGAAGCCGCAGACACCTATCTGGATGATAAAACATATGACATATCATTCGACTTTTACAACCGCACAATGGCGGGACAGATAGAACAAAAACCCAAATGGAAACGCGCGGTTGCATTACTGGATGGCGTACTGGGCGAAGAGATAGGCCGCCTGTATGTTGCAAAATATTTTCCGGCCGAGGCAAAGTCACGTATGCAGCAGCTGGTAAAAAATCTGCAGCGCGCATATGCGATGCGAATTGAAAATCTTGATTGGATGTCCCGCGAAACGAAAGACAAAGCACTGGAAAAACTGGGGACATTCAAAGCAAAAATCGGATATCCGGACCGGTGGCGCGATTACAGCGACTTGCATATTTCCGCAGACGTCTCTTTGTGGGACAATATGGTCCGTGTTTCAGAATTTGAAGACCAATTCTGGCTAAACAAAATCGGCCGCGAAAACGACCCGACACTGTGGTATATGAACGCCCATGAAATAAATGCATATTATGACCCATCGACAAATGAAATATGCTTTCCGGCGGGAATATTGCAGTATCCGTTCTTTGATATGGCGGCAGACGATGCATTTAACTATGGTGCCATCGGTGCGATTATCGGACACGAAATGACGCATGGATTTGATGACTCGGGCCGCAAATTTGATAAAAACGGCAATCTGAACGATTGGTGGACAGACGCGGACGGCGCCGCATTCGACGCACGCGCGGCGGTACTGAAAAACTTTTTCGACGGCATAATTGTCGCCCCCGGTGTACACGCGAATGGCGAATTTACACTGGGTGAAAACCTGGCCGATTACGGCGGCGTGACAATCGCATACGACGCGTATAAACAGTTCGGCATACCGTCAAACACCAGTGCCGGCCTGACACCGGAAATGCGTTTCTTTTTGGCATATGCCGGCGCATGGGCGCAAAACATTCGCCCGGCCGAGGAATTACGCTTAACAAAAATGGACGAACATTCACTGGGTCGCAATCGCGTTAACGGTATCGTTGTGAACATTAACGCATGGTATGATGCATTTGGCATAACACCGGCCGACAAGATGTACATTGCCCCCGAAAAGCGTGTAAAATTATGGTAATAAAAATCCCGGCGTTTGCCGGGATTTTTATTAACCAATTTTAATATCGGGGCGCGCGGCACGAAGGTTTCGCAGCGACTGTTCCTGGGCCGCGCGGAATGCGGCCGGTTCCCAAATCTGAAAGCTGTTCCCGCGCCCGACAAATACGGCACGGTCTGTAATCCCCGCATGACGCAGCATATCGGCCGGAACAACAATACGCCCCGCAACATCAAACGCCAGTGGTCGCGCATCTGCAAACAGCATCGCCGTTAAATCGTCCAGCCCGCTGTCAAATACGCCCATTTTATCGGTGGCGGCGGCCAACTGCTCCATCCGGGCCATTGTCAGCCCCTCTATACAATTACTGGTAAAAGAACGATACAGTACGACGCCGGCAAACTTATCGGTTGGAATTGAAGCACGGAAAGACGCCGGAACAGAAATTCGCCCCTTTGTATCCAAACGATTTTCATAAGATGAGAGAAACAATGACATTTATTTTCTTATGTTCTTTGCAGGGCCAAGGCCCGGTGTCTCCGTTCTTCGGACACAATGTAGCACGCCATTTTTTGGTTGTCAATGACATATTGGAATAAATATATGGGAAACCATGACATATGATGACACGAGTAATATTCATAAAATAAATTTTAAATAAATATATTTTCCGCTTGACCTGCGATTCGTTTTTGTTCTATGATTCGTGTATAGACAAGAGAAAAAGAGACAAAAAGCCCGGAAAGCTGCATAAAAAGCGGATTTCTGCCAAAAACGAAGCAAAACAAATAAAATTTGATTCAGAAAATGTAAATACCCGTGTAAATACACAAAATATTTATATTTTCGGCCAAAAATCCAGTAAAGGGGGGATAGCCATGGCAAAAAACATAAAAGAAATAATGATTGCCTTAAATCAGGTTCTGACAACGACGGTATGGGTCAATGAAGACCGCCAGATTATATCACTGTCGGACGAATTGAAAATCGGCTATAACAACGCCCCGCGTTCCATCGAAGATTTGCCGCGCACATCACTTGTCGGCGCATACGTATCATTGCAGATTCGCACGGATAACTTTGACGTACCTGCCGAGGGTTTGGATACCAAAACATTGGCACAGCGCGTAAAAGAAATGGTCTTTTCAGAAGCCAAAAAGATTATCGACGCGGCCGACGGCTCTGCCGAGGGCACGCGCGCCATGGCCGCATAACAAAGCGTAAGCGGTTCCGGGCAAAACAGTTTCCGAGTAATCGGAAGGAGAGGAGACGCCGGTGGCAAGTAATTGCCACCGGACGTTTTTTATTTTTTACGCGTATCAGTCAGATGTTTTGCACGCAGTAAAATATACCCGTAATGCGCCAAACGCTGCGTCATACTGTCCGGCATTGGCAGCTTGCCATTTTCATATTTGGCCAAAGTTCTGCGGTCAAAGCCCAGCATTTTTGCAGCATCACGCATGGGAATACATGCGGTTTTACGCGCCAGCTTAAACTCCCGACCCAGATGCCGACATTCAATTAGTACTGATTTCATTTTTTCCTCCATGTTTTTTTAAATTAAAAACACCGCCGTGATGAAGGGCGGTTGGAGGTTAACAACTATAGTAACAATAGCGTTGCTTATTCAATATATTCGCAACCCTCCAACCGGTTGTGGAGTAAATATTACTAGAGGTTGTTAAGCCCCACATCGGGTATCACCCGATGCATTATGAATTATAGCATAAAAGTTACGATTTGCAAATGATTACTGGATTGCCGCGCCCTGCGGGCTCGCAATGACAATGCGGATAACCTGGGCATTGTATCACTATTGTCACCGCGAGCGTAGCGTGGCGGTCCAGTAAAGAATAAAACTGTCGCTTCCTTTTTGGATTGCCGCGCCCCCCCCTCGCAATGACAGTGGGCCAGAAGCAATCCGACCATATAAAAACACCCGCCGTTGGGCGGGTGAGATTTTGTTTATTCTTCTTTTATCAGCTCTTCGCGGATTTGCGAGACCGACCGGGCACGCGCCGCAATTAAATCATTCAAATTTGCACTTGTTAAGCCATATGCATGACGAATGGAGTTAGCAAACGCCAACGCATCACTGTTGCCGTGCGTTTTAACCGCAAACCCTTTCAGCCCCAAGAACATGGCCCCGGCATAAGAACGCGGGTCAATCTTGTGCTTTAGGCGCTTAAAGACGTGAATCAAAAAGAACGCGCCGATTTTTGCCAATGTGGATTTTTTTAAGTTATCCATCAAAACGCGCTTTATCAGGCGGGCCGTACCCTCAACCGTTTTTAACACAACGTTGCCGGTAAAACCGTCGGTGACAACAACCTGAACCTCGCCGGCGCTGATGTCTGTACCCTCAACAAAACCGACATAGTCATACGGCAAAACATCTTTGTGCGCGCTTAAAACCTGATTTAAGTGTCGCAGCGTTTCATTACCCTTGGTATCTTCTTCGCCGATGTTTAAAACACCCAATTTCGGACGTGGCATATTGCCGATTTTTTCGGCATAAACACTGCCGAGTACTGCGAAATCAAACAGGTTTATCGCATCACACTGAATATTTGCGCCCAAATCCAGCATGACAACGCGACTGTCACCACCACCGGACGGCAACATGGTTGTAATGGCCGGGCGCGAAATACCGTCAATAGTTTTCAGCGCCAATTTCGCCAAAGACATTAACACACCGGTGTTGCCCGCACTGATAACGGCGGCGCTGCGCCCTTCGCGGACGTCTTTTATTGCCATGTACATTGATGTATCCTGGGCGTGACGGATAACGTCGCGCACCTTGTCCGTGGCGCGAATGGCGTTCGGCGCATGAATAATTTCACAGTTGCGCCCGACACGCGGATATTTGCCCATCAATTTACGAAGTTTCTTTTCATCGCCGAAAACACGGAAAAATACATCTGCATCGGCATTTTGATACAAGAACTGATTCATGCCGCCGAAAACGGCAGACGGGCCTTTATCGCCCCCCATTGCATCAATCGCAATTATTTTCTTTTCTGATGACATATCTATTAAAAAAGCAGATGGGTGCAAAAAGATGCGCCCATATCTGCCTTTATATCCCAATGGTTATTATTTTGCACCACATGCCGCACAGATATGATGCGGACGTTTTTTCTCGCCACATGTCTTGCAGACAGTTGACGGCATTACAGACAATGCGTCGTGCGAGCGGCGCTGGGCGCTGCGTGCTTTACTGGTTTTACTTTTTGGCGTAGCCATTTTTGAATCCTTTTATTTAAAACTCGTGTCTATTTTATTTATTTTCCCCGCCTTTGCAAGGAAAAATTAACCCCGGGCACCCGTCACGCGGTGCCCGGAGAAAGGCTTTATATATTCAGCAACTGCTGCTGAGCGTTGCCTTCGCGTGCCAAACGCTCGGCCTTTTCTTCTTCCTTGGCGATTTCGCGAACGCGGCGGACATATGCACCGGTTCCAATCGGAATCAGACGACCGACAATCAGGTTTTCATTGATACCAACCAGTTTGTCAGTTGAGCCAGAAATCGCCGCATCAACCAGAACTTTTGTCGTCTGCTGGAACGATGCGTTGGATATGAACGAACGCGATGTCAATGACGCACGTGTCAAACCAACCAGTACCTGGGAGGCAACCGCCGGCTTTCCACCATCACGGGCGACGCGCGCATTTTCTTCTTCGAAATCAACGCGGTCAACAACCTGGCCCATCAAGAAGCCCGTGTCACCCGGATTTGTGATTTCAACGCGGCGTGTCATTTCACGTATCAAGATTTCAATATGCTTGTCATTGATTACCACACCCTGAAGACGGTAAACCTGCTGAATCTGTTCAACCATAAAGGTTGCCAAGGCTTTCTGGCCCAAGATACGCAAAATATCCTGTGGGACCGGGTCACCATCGACCAATTTATCCGCCTTGCGTACGGTATCACCGCTGCGAACCAACAGGTTTGTACCCTTTGGTACCGCATATTCAACCGGCGCCGTGCCATCATCCGGCTCGATACGAATGATAATCTTGGACTTTGCATCCTCCAGGTCGATTGTACCGTCAACCTCTGCCAGCAGGGCCGGGTTCGCAGGACGACGCACTTCCAGCAATTCGTTAACACGCGGCAGACCACCGGTAATGTCGCTTGTACGCTTGGTCTGAACCGGGATACGCGCCAGAATATCACCCGCGGATACCTGGGCACCGTTTGCAACATTCAGAACCGAGTAAATCGGCAACAGGTATTCCGCAATCTTTTTACCGCCCAAAGACAATACGTTGCCCTTTTCGTCAACCAACGTGACCGCCGGTTTCAAAGCTTTCTTTGTATTTGTCTTCCAGTTGATTACCTTGCGAGAAACGATACCAGTCATGGAATCGACTTCTTCTTGGTACGATACGTTTTCGACCAGGTCGTTAAAGTTCACAATACCGTCTTTTTCAGCGATGATTGTGTTCGAGTACGGATCCCATTCCGCAACCTTGGCGCCTTTTTCAACCGCATCACCGTCATTTACAATCAACATGGATGCATACGGCAGGCTGGCTGTGAACAGTTTCGCGCCCTTGTCATCAACAACGGCCAGTTCGCCATTACGGGACAAGACAACAACGCGACCAGCGGAATTCTTAATCGTATTTACACCCGACAGTTTGATTTTACCGGATACGGGAACCTCGATAAAGTGGCTTTCCGCACCACCGGCCGCAATACCACCGATGTGGAAGGTACGCAGTGTCAGCTGGGTACCCGGTTCACCAATGGACTGGCCCGCGATAACACCGACCGCTTCGCCGACATGAACCAACGCATTACGCGACAGGTCCATACCATAACATTTTGCACACAGACCATCGCTGCAGCATGTCAGCACACTGCGTACGTCAACGCTTGGCAGGCCGGATTCGTTGATTTTCTTGGCCAGTGTTTTTGTAATCAGTTCACCCTTTGGAACGATAACTTCCTTGGAAATCGGATGGATAATATCGTTGGCCGCAGTACGTCCAAGAACCACATCACCCAGCGCAACAGACAGGCTGGAACCCTGGTATACAGGCTTTGCGGTGATATATTCCGTTGTACCGCAATCGTGTTCGGTAATAACGGTATTCTGGGCCAATTCAACCAGACGACGTGTCAGGTAACCCGCGTCAGCGGTCTTTAACGCCGTATCCGACATACCCTTACGAGCACCGTGGGTGGACGTAAAGTATTCAGACATGGTTAAGCCTTCTTTAAAGTTCGAGATAATCGGAACTTCAATAATAGAACCGTCAGGCTTCTGCATCATGCCACGCATACCGGCCAGCTGCTGAATCTGGGTCTTGGAACCACGGGCACCGGACAGCGCCATCATAAGGATGGAGTTCCACTGGTCACCGGAGGTCTTGCCCAACGCGGCATACGCCAAATCACCCAGTTTATCGGTTGTTTTCTGCCACAAGTCAATTAGCTTGTTGTGACGTTCGCCACCTGATAACAAACCGTTCTGATACTGCTGCTCGATTTCTTCGGCCGCCTTTTCTGCGTTCGCAATCATTTCCTGCTTTTCAGCCGGAATTACGATATCGTCAAAACCAATTGAAATACCACTGCGCGCCGCCTGTTCGAAACCTGTGTTCTTTAACGCGTCGGCCAACAGAATTGTATCTTTGTCGCCACAGCGTTCATATGTTGTCGCAAGCAATGCCTTGATTTCTTTTACCGGCATGACTTTGTTAACCAAATCAAACGGCATGTTGTCTTTCTTTGGCAACAGTTCACCCAAAATCATACGGCCCGCGGTTGTCTTATATGTCTTGCCGTTGATACGCGCAACAATCGGGGTATGCAGTGTGATGGATTTGTTTTCCAACGCCAACTGTACTTCGTCCATGTTCGCAAAACGCGGAGATTTTTCGGTGTGCTCGCCGTTAATCAGCGATATGTAGTACACACCCAAAACCATGTCCTGGGACGGAACAATCATAGGTTCGCCACTTGCCGGAGACAGAACGTTATTGGACGAAAGCATCAATGTACGTGCTTCCAGCTGGGCCTCCAGAGAAATCGGAACATGAACAGACATCTGGTCACCGTCAAAGTCAGCGTTAAAGCCCTTACATACCAACGGGTGCAGGCGGATAGCCTTGCCTTCAATCAGAACCGGTTCAAACGCCAACAGTGACAAACGGTGCAATGTCGGCGCACGGTTCAACAGAACCGGATGCTGGTAAATGACTTTTTCCAGAATTTCCCAAACGACATCTTCGCCGTTTTCAACCATCTTGCGCGCAGTTTTCAGCGTGTTCGCATAATCACCCGCAAGCAGGCGAGCATATACGAACGGCTTAAACAATTCCAGCGCCATTGTTTTCGGCAAACCAACCTGGTGCAGTTTCAGGTTCGGTCCGGATACAATTACAGAACGACCGGAATAATCCACACGCTTACCCAACATGTTCATACGGAAACGACCGGATTTACCACGCAGGGAATCGGAAAGCGATTTCAGCGGGCGACGGTTTTGAGAGACCATCGGGCGTGCCTTGTGACCGTTATCGAACAAAGAATCAACGGCTTCCTGTAGCATGCGCTTTTCATTGCGGACAATGATTTCAGGCGCGTGCATTTCCATAAATCTTTTCAGACGATTGTTACGAATGATAACACGACGGTATAAGTCGTTCAAATCAGATGCCGCAACATGTCCCGCATCCAATGTAACCAACGGGCGCATATCCGGCGGGATAACCGGGATAATATCCGGCAACATCCATGCCGGGTCCGTCTTGGAATCCAAGAATGCCTCAACCAGTTTCAACTGCTTAATCAGTGCTTTGCGTTTTGCTTCGGACTTGGTTTCCTGTAATTCAGCGCGCAGGCGTGTGCGTTCATCACCCATATCAAGGTTTGATATAATGCTGCGCACACCTTCGGCACCGATGCCGACATGGAATGCGTCCGCACCGAATTCCTCGACTGCGGCCTGGTATTCATCTTCGCTGATAACATCATATTGTTTCAGGTTTGTAAGCCCCGGTTCAATTACAATGTATGCATCATAAGAGATAACCTGTTCCAACTTTTTCTGCGGCAGATTATTTAACAATGTGGCAATTTTACCTTCGCGCAGGAACCATGTATGCGCAACCGGCATCGCCAATTTAATATGCCCCATATTTTCACGACGAACAGAGGAAGAGCCAACCTGGACCCCGCATCGTTCGCAAACAACGCCGCGGAACTTTATACGCTTATACTTTCCGCATGCGCATTCATAATCTTTGACCGGTCCAAAAATCTGTTGGCAAAACAGACCTTCGGCCTCCGGCTTTAAAGAATGATAGTTAATTGTTTCCGGCTTTTTTACCTCGCCATGTGACCAGGAAAGAATTTCCTCAGGCGATGCGATGGTAATGCGCAGTGCGTCAAACTGTTCTTTTGTTTCAATTTGTCCGAAAATCTTCTGCAACATATTTGTCATATATTTTGCTCCTTTCAAGTCGCTTTCACAGTACTGTCGCGCACGCCGTGCGGGGTGGACTTAACACCCCCGCACGACGCAGCCGTTTTTAGTCTATTTTCTTTGGTGTCATCGCCAAGCCAAGACCTTTTAGTTCGCGAACAAACACATTAAAGGCCTCAGGCGTACCGGTCTGGATATCATTGCTGCCGGAAATAATGGATTCATACATCTTGTTACGGCCAACGATATCGTCAGACTTTACCGTCAACATTTCACGCAACAAGTGTGCGGCACCATGAGCTTCCAGCGCCCATACTTCCATTTCACCCAGTCGCTGGCCACCCATGTGGGCTTTACCGGACAACGGCTGCTGTGTAACAAGAGAATAGCTGCCGGTCGAACGTGCGTGAATCTTTTCATCAACAAAGTGATGCAGCTTCAGCATGTACATGACACCGACGGTTACGGGTCTTGCAAATTTTTCACCGGTCATACCGTCATACAAGTCAAACTGACCTGTTTCCGGCAGTTTCGCCAGTTTCAGCATGCGACGAATGTCTTCCGGTGTCGCACCGTCGAACGTAGGTGTTGCCATCGGAACACCGTCGCGCAACAGGGCCGCTTCGGCACGAACATCCGTATCGGTCATCTTTTCCAGTTTTTCTGCCGTTTCCTTGCCATAGATTTTGCCCATGACATTACGCAGGTCGTCTGTAACCGCGCGCTTGGCCTTTACTTCTTCCAAAACCTCGCCTATTTGGGCACCCAGTGTGCGCGCCGCCATACCAAGGTGGGTTTCCAGAATCTGACCGATGTTCATACGAGAAGGCACACCCAACGGATTCAGCACCAAATCAACCGGTGTACCATCCGCCAAATGCGGCATATCTTCGACAGGCACAACTTTGGATACAATACCCTTGTTTCCATGGCGACCGGCCATTTTATCACCCGGCTGCAGCTTCATCTTGTGAGCGATGTATACCTTTACTTCCTTCAGTACACCCGCATTTAGAGAATTGCTTTCGGTTGCCTTTGCAACTTCGGCGTCCGCACGCTCGTTCAGCAATTTCAGCTTTGTTACATGCTGTTCACGAAGTTCATCAATTTTAGCCTGAGCTTCTTTGTTTTTCACAACCAGCTTTTTAACATCGGCTGCTTTGATGCCTTCGAATAC
>JAIDLK010000040.1 GCA_029051085.1 Alphaproteobacteria bacterium
CATAACGCGCATCGGCATTATTGTCCGCATCAAAATACCCGTTTGCATTCACACGCGACATATCATACATTGTGGATGTCACCGTGGCCTTGATGCGCGGGTCATTCGCGGCGGCGTTCAATCCCATTCCACCAAATCCGCATATACCGATAATACCTATTTTTTCCGCATCGACGTCATTGCGCGTGCTTAAATAATCAACCGCGGCTGAAAAATCTTCGGTATTGATATCAGGTGACGCAACAAACCGTGGTGTTCCGCCAGATTGCCCCGTATAAGACGGATCAAATGCCATCGCAATAAACCCACGGCGAGCCATTTCCTGGGCATACAGGCCGGACGCCTGCTCCTTTACCGCACCAAACGGCCCCGATACCGCAATCGCAGGCATTTTCTCAGCCGTCTTGTTTTTTGGAACATACAAATCACCCGCCAATTTTATTCCATATCTGTTTTTAAAATGTACACGTGTAACAGTAACATCGGGATTTTGCGCAAAAGTCTTGTCCCAGCCGCACCCACGCAGCACAATCATGGCCGCAACAACTAAAACCAACGCTATTACAGCGACGCCTATGTAAAATGTCTTCATATACTTTCCTCTCTTTAAGTTACACGAAAAGCATACACCCTAGACCAAACTCCAAGTCAAGCATTTTTTTATAAAATTCGCAACGCATTGGAATTGCTTCCCCAACAAAGACAAGTTAGGCTGAAATTTTCATTTGATTAGCCAAGGAAATCATATCACAAATAAAAACACCGACCAATACAGGTCGGCATTTTTTGGTGGGAGTGGCTGGATTCGAACCAGCTCAGGCTTAAGCCAACAGATTTACAGTCTGCCCCGGCTCTCCAACTCCGGCGCACGCCCAATCTATGGTGCGGGCAGCGGGAATCGAACCCGCATTTCAAGCTTGGAAGGCTTGCATACTAGCCTTTGTACTATGCCCGCAACAAATCTAGAGCCCAGTGATTATATACCAATATTCCCCAAAAGCAAGCGATTATTGCATTTAATAAAAAATTAAGCAATCCTGCATATACTATTGCCAAATATTGTCAACACTGCTATCATACAAAATACAAAGGAGCACTTATGTACAATATATCTCAAATAATCGCAAGCATGCAGTTTGTCCCAAGAGTTGCCAACACGCACTATTATTATCAAACATACGAGAATCCGGCGATGGTTCCGTTTCAAAAAACATCGGACGTCAAGGGTGCCCCACAGATAAAAACATCGCAGAAAAAATTGCGGTGCGATAAAAACGAATTTGCCGCCGCGGTCGCAACACCGTCGGTCGCCCCCATGGCCCAGCCGGCCGCCCCAGCAGCCGCCCGTAAAAAATACCGCAAGAATGTTGACAAGCAGGCATTAGCCGAATACTTTGACAACTCGGACAAAGTTACGAAATCTGCGCAATGGCTGGCAGATGTGACGGCCGAGTTAGAGCGCAAAGACGCCATGCGTCGCGCCGCCCAAAGCGCGGAACAGGAAAAATTGCGCGAATTTGTGGAAACCCTGAAAGCGCCCGCGGCACACTATATCATTATTGTAGTGATTGACTTTGCCCCGATGGCAAACACCATGTCCGCACGCGAAGAAATAAACGCGAACATCTTGGATAAATTTGAACGCCGCATGCAGCGCGCCAGCCAGGCACGTGGCATGAAAAAGATGCACGACATCAACAAATTGCGTCAAAAGCAGAAATAAAAACGGCCGATTGGCCGTTTTATTTTTTACCCGCCAAATCAAAACTGTTATCCACCAGCGCCTTTATTTTACGCAAACTCATGCGCCCATCCAGTATTACTGTTATCCAATGACGCTTGTTCATATGCCAGCCCGGAAATATCATATTCCCGTCCACAATAAACTCCGTTATATCCGGCACGCATCTGACATCCAGGATTTCGACAAACCTTTCATCATCCCCCGGTATAATTTTGTTCCGTTTTACCGTCAATATCGCACCGAACCATTTTTCATTGTCACCACGACGCCATATTGCATTATCCGGTGACCGGGCCCATAAATGTTCCGGCTGGCGAGCATACTTTTCATGAACATACTCAACCAACCGGCGCGCCTGTTCCGATTTGAATTCGCCAGCGCTCATTTTATAACCTTATTTCATCGGCGGAAAACATTCGTCGCTGTCTTTTTTACAGCATGCAAATGTCGTATTGCCCAAGTCTTTGAATATTTCACCCGTACAACAGCCGAACTTGTTTGGCTTACTACCATCACCGCACAAGCCTTTTTCTATATTTGCGGCAATCTCGGCGGCAATTTCTTCCTCAGACTTTTGAGGCTCAGGCGGTGTTACCTCCATCGGCGGGAAACACATATCACCCTTACAGCAATATTTTCCATTTGCCCCCATGTCTGCGAACTCTTCGCCCGGGCAACAACCATTGGAATCCGGCGCATCGCACTTTTCCGCAATGACAGGCTCTTCAACCTCGGGCGCCTTTTCCTGTTCGGACGCCGTGTTGTCCTGTGACACGCTGCGAGTCGCGGCAATCGTTCGTGCACCACGCCCCGCCGTACGCGCCGCACAGTCACGCCGATATGCCCCGCGCAAATCCGCCAACAGCGCCGCATCCGCGTCACTCAAATCGGCTTGAGCGGCCAAGGCATCTATACGCCCCTTTATATCGGTGCAAGATTGACGCTCTGCCACATCGGCCGCGATTGCACCAGACGCCAATATTATTCCAACCAATCCACCAAGAATTTTTCGCATGGTGCCACCCCTATTCTTCTATTATTTTCTGAACCTGAATTATAAAATCAATTGCCGGGTCGGTTAGCTTTTGAACTTTGTTCAAAACTTCATTTGCCGCCTGCTTCATTTCCAGACGCTTATAGGTTTCCACCACCTCCACCGTTTCCGGCTGGCTGAACTTATCATCCCTCAGAGCACGCGCGATTTCCAACTCCTTGGCCGCCAGATTCACATACTGCTGTGAATTTTCCGGACAGCCGCGCTCAGACAAATTGGCATAAATTTTTGCACGCTCTATTCTTATATCACTAGATTCAAGCCCAGAAACCGGCAGCATTTGCGTTAGCAAAGCTTCAATTTCCGCACATGTCTGAGAATCTTCCGGCATCTGATTATTTTTCAAAATTTCAACAATGGCCGTTTCCTGCTGCAAAAATCCCTGATATTTTTCAATATTCTCAGGACAGCCGCTCTCAATCAATGTTTTATAGATGTCTATATTCTCGCTATGAAATTCTATAATGTCGGAATCAAACGGCTTCAAACGACGCAATAAAAAGTTTTCTATTCCCGCACATGCGCTTACACTTGATGCCGCATCCCGGCTTTCCGTTGCATCTGTCACATTGTGAGACACTGTTTTTTCTTTGCCGTTTATGGTTGCCCCAACGAACAGGCCGCATACAAACAGTCCGCCCAACGCAATAATACCCAATACTTTCTGCCGAGGCGAACAGCATGCTACTTTCACATTATTTTCTTTTTTCATCATTTCTCCCTCCATTTTATTGTCTATTTAACGATACCGTCTTTTATTGTAATCGTTCTGTCCGCGCGCGCCGCAAGATTCATATCATGTGTAACAAACAGCATTGCCATCTTGTTCCGCCGCACCAAATCCAACAACAAGTCGAATACGGCCGTGGCATGTGCCGGGTCCAGGCTGCCGGTCGGTTCATCCGCCAGCAATATTTCAGGCCCGTTTGCCAAAGCGCGCGCCACGGCTGTACGCTGCTGTTCCCCCCCGGACATTTCGCCCGGGAAATGTGATGCGCGATGCGAAACATTTGCCGCGCGCAATAATTTCATCGCACGTGCGTTTGCATCATATTCAGCCATCCCGCGCGTCAACATCGGCAACGCAACATTTTCCAGTGCGGTAAAATCACCCAACAGGTTATGGCGCTGATATACAAATCCAATCTTGTCGCGACGCACACATGTGCGCATTTCATCATCCATTTTCTGAACCGCAACACCGTCAATTAAAATACTGCCGGATGTCGGCCTATCCAGCAGGCCAACACACTGCAGCAATGTTGACTTGCCACTGCCCGATTGCCCGACCAGTGCTATTATCTCGCCACGATGTAAATCAAACCCGCCGCCACGCAAAATATGCAGCGGCTGGCCGCCCTCCATAAAGGTCTTTTTAACATCGCGAACAGATAAAATCACATCGCCCGCGGAAACCTTTGACAAAGAATTCAGTATGTTCGCCATTATTCGTTCCTTAATACATCAACAGGGTCGGTTGAAGCGGCCTTCCATGCCGGATACAACGTTGCAACAAAAGCCAACGCAATCGCCAGCGCACAAATCCCGACAACAGTTGTAACCGACAGCTTTGACGGCAACTCTGACAGATAATATAAATCCGCCGGAAATAAATCACGCCCGGTTAACCACTGCACACCCTTGCGTATGGGTTCTATATAAATCGCCACAATAACCCCAAGCACCGTTCCGGCCGTGGCACCGATTATTCCGATACTGGTGCCGGATAAAATAAATATGCGCATCATCGAGCGGCGCGATACACCGAATGTACGCAATACGGCGATATCTTTGGATTTGTCCTTAACCAGCATTACCAGCGATGAAACTATATTAAACGCCGCCACAATAACTATCAGCATCAATATCAAAAACATAACGTTTGATTCAACCTGCAACGCGCCTACAAATCCGCGATTTAAATCACGCCAATCACGCACGACAAATCCGTCCGGCAACAGCCGCCCCAATGCATCCGCAACCGCACGCGTATCTTCGGGATTACGTAAAAACAAATCGATATGCGTTGCCGAATTGCCAATATTTAAATACTTCTGCGCCGTTTCCAGCGGCATAAATATATATCCGGAATCATACTCATACATTCCCATAAAGAACGACGACATAACCGGATAAGACATAATACGCGGCATTGTACCAAACGGTGTGGGCGTGGCGCCGGCGGCGGAAACCAGTGACACTTTGTCACCCATGGTAACATTTAAGCTGCGGGCCAGCGACGCCCCCGCGACCAGTTCACCATCCTTTATGTCGGATATTGCGCGACCGTATATTTTTGTACCCTTGTCAACTTTCGCCTGTAAATCCGACATGCGTATCCCGCGTATCATGGCGCCCGTATTGTTGCCCCCGGCGGTCGCCATTACCTGCCCTTCGGCAATGGGTACGATACCGGTGGCACGCGCAGAAACAACCTTGTTCTGGCGCATCTTGTCGATAAGAAAATCATAATCGGCAATCGCACCATCCTGATGATAAACAACAACATGGCCGTTCATTCCGATTATACGGTTTAACAGCGTGTCATGAAACCCGGCCATAACGGACATAACAACAATCAGTGTCGCCACCCCAAGCGCGATTCCAATCAGCGACACCCACGAAATCACGGAACCGAATCCGCGCTTTTTCGCCCACATGTATCTGAACGCAATCTTTCTTTCAAGTCTTGAAAACAACATATGTATTGTCCCTTATTCTGCCAAAAACGCACGCAGCGCATCACCCGCCAGCGGAGTAAACGAATTATCCGGAATATCCGCCCCATCTACAATAGAGATTATACGCGGGCTCATAAACACAACCAGTTCGGCAAACGGACTGATTAACGTTTCCGGTGTTGTCACAAACGAATGTGTCGGAATACCGATTATAACATAATTGTCTCCGACACTGGACGGTATCGTAAATGACGACAATTCACCCTGGCTTGTACGCAGGACTATTTTCGCATCTATCTTTTTATAACCGCCAAAATTTCCATATTTTCCGGTTGCCCCAACGATTAAATCGGTTTCCAGTCGCTCTTCCTTGCCACACTGGCCGATATCAAATCGCGACTGCCATCCGTTCGGCACAGCAAACGTCCCCTGTGATATCAAAACAACATTGGACTGCTGGGCCAAAAACTCCTGCAGGGTTTTTGTATTGATTTCCGGGCTGACCACCAATGCACGCCCCACAACGCCCGGTATCGACATGCGAACATTATTTTCACCAAATGCCGGCAACAGATTCATCCAGATAATCGGATTGTCTGTTTTTGGATAAACACGATAAACATCTATATCCCATGCAATCATGAACTTTTTCGAAGAAATATCCGCAATAATGCGTGCAACCTCGCGCTCGGTCTGATAGTTTCCCTCAAACACAACCGTTTTATCCTGCCAGTTTACCAACAGATTCCGCATATCCGCCCCATGCATCGCATCCAGCAGCGCCATGATAATCGTCTCGTCGCGCGGCATTTTTATCATCCACTTTGCGCGATGCGTCAGATGCAGTTCTGCGGCATCCGCATCATAAGTATAATACGCACGCCCCATTTTTGACATCAAATCCACGGCATCCGCCAAATCACCGGACTGAATGGAACCCGTGATTTTTTCTATACCCTGTTCATCCTCTACCACCGCAATATCTGTTCCATCCAATAATTTATCCAGCGCCTGTTTAACCGTTAGCTGACGAAACTCGTAATCAGAGACCTGCAGCTTAGGCATCTCGTCCCCCATATCAAGACGCACAACCTCTATCTTTTCCTCCGGCACGACGGAAACGACCGTCTGGTTGTTCCAGTCCACACTACAGCGCTTTGGCAGTTCAATTGAAAAACGCCGTGCAGTATCAGTTGTCAGCGCCGCTTTTTTCGGAAAAATCGGCACAGAGTTTTCATCAATCACCAGATTGTCCACAACCGTTACAGTATCATACTGCGGCATATTTTTTTGAGATGCATTCTGAGCACATGCGGCACACAACGCCACTGCAATCATCATGTAAATAAATTTGCTTTTTTTCATATGCATGCCCCCGCTATATATTCATCAGCCTTTCAAATTCTTCCAGCGTCATTTCATAAATCGGCCGCTGGGATGGTGTTGTCAAATCCCTGACACGTTCATATTGAACACGGAAACGCTCCACCAGCGCTCTCACCTCTGGCGTTGCGGCACCTCTTTCGACCAAGCGGCGGCCGTATTCATAAACAAATTCCAGCGTGTCCGCGGCAAAAAAGCGCCCGACATAATTTTCAATGGCAAGCCCCCCTTTTTGCACACAGATTGCGGACATCATCATCGTCATCTGGTTATAAAAGTTCGCCATCTTAATAAAATTCTGAACAGTTATCGCCACCGGCGCACTCCTTACCCTTTTATTGCATTATAAAAAGTATTGCCCCCCTAACGCAATTAAATTATAATACATATCATGAGAATAAAATATATCATTCCTGTTTTGTTACTGTGCGCATGTTCGTCCCCGAACCGTGGCAGCATTGATAACGCCACCGTCCTGAACTGGGAGAACGAGGCCGTAACAACCGAACAGTTTGTTCGCGACCACAAGGCATGCCTTGGAATAACCAAGCCTTCGTATCTGCCCCGGTCTCGCCTGGCAAAGCTGATTGCCCCGAACCAAAGCGGAATGATGCCGGACTGGGACGGGCTGTGGGTCACATTCCAATCAAACGAGTACAAAGATGTCGGCCAACGCAGCCTGATGAGCGTACCACGCAATACAACATCCAAATCGGTCGGTTCTTACAGAAAATGTATGTTCCGGCGCGGATATCTGTTGCGTGCAATGTAATTTTTTATCAGCTCCCCTTTTTTATCGGGCAAAATTATGCTATAATTCGTCACATGAAACGTTCTTTCTGGTTTTGGCTGTGCTTTGTGCTGTCCATAATTCTGGCGACATATTTTGCCGTGCGAATAATAATGACCGCGATGGGCCACGGGGCGGCGGCGCGCGTGCACAGCATATCCATATCGGCCACACCACGCGGCGGTGATTTGAATGCCGTGGCCACGGCGGCCGCCGTGGCACCCGGAACACAGACATATTCTGTCGATTTGAACACTATGGCCGCACGCATTTCGGCGGTACCCGGCGTACGTGATGCGGCTGTTCGTCGCATGCCCGGCGGCAACCTGTCGGTGCGTGTAAAAATGTATACCGCGGTGGCTCAATGGACCGATGGCGACGCTTTCTTTCCTTTGTCCGCAGACGGCACGATTGTTCGCCGCCCCGGAACCGAACGCGACCCGGCATCCGTATTATTCCGCGGCCCACTGCCGGACGACATATCCGAAATAACCAAGGCGGCACACAATCTTGTCGGCAACATAGATTATCTTGAATGGATTGAAAAACGCCGCTGGAACATTCAGACAACGGGCGGAATAACGGTAATGCTGCCGGAAAAAAATCCGGCGGCGGCAATCGCCGGTCTTATCGTTCTTAATGAAAGGCACGACTTGCTGGGGCGCGACATATCAGTAATAGACATGCGCGACGACGCACGCATTTTGGTAAAGTAAACAATGAACCTGTTCGATTCATCTTTTCTGTGCCTGGACATCGGCGCGGCCGGTGTACGCGGATGCGCACACCGCATAAAAAACGCACGAATTGATAAATCGGCCGTCTTTTCGATGGACAGTCGCGATACGGTATTCGCACTCAAATCCGTTATAGATGAGCTGGAGCGTCAAATCGGCGCACATTTTGACACGGCCTATGTCACGGGCGATTTCGGCAACGCTTATTTTGATATGAGCGCCAAAAGCACCACATGGGGCGGCGAGCATAAAATCACCGCGGCGGACATACGGACACAGATTGCCCAAATCACACCGCCGGACGGTTTCTATCCGATGCATATAATACCTCTGCGCTATGACACGCCTGGGGCACGAAATGTAATAACACCAATCGGTCATACGGACCGTGCGCTTATATCTGCATTCGGCGCAATATTTTTCAACACGGCGCGAATGAATGAAATTACATCCGCAATGCGTCGCGCACATATTCAAGGCGCCGGTTTTTTCGACCCGCATTTTCTTTTAAACGCCACACTGCGACGTGCACACGAAAACACTATGTTTATCGACTTGGGCGATGAATATACAACCGCATCCATCTGGACGGACCGCGGTCCGGTTATGTACCGCAAGATTCCCGTGGGCGGCGCAAAAATAAGTCACGACATCTCAGATAAAATGCGCATAGACTATGATGCGGCCGAACGTGTAAAGCGTGCCGTCGCATCACTTACCCCCCAGGAAATGGACCGCTTTACCCCTGCGGACCCCGCATATGATTTTTCACGTGCCGACATAAACGAAATAATTCTGCCGCGCATGGTGGAAATCGCAGGTGCAATAAAAGAGGCCGCCGGTCCGGCGATTACAAAATACAGACCTGCAAAAATAATACTGGGTGGCGGTGGTGCGGAAATGACCGGCGCGATAGAGTTTTTTGAAAACACTTTTGCAATACCGGTTCAAAAACTGCCGTATGATGCACCGGCCCGCGCATTGGCGACATACATATGGACATCACAAAAACCACGGATTGAGGCCGCACGCGCCCGCCAGGAACGCATGCGGCGGCGCGGGGAATGGCTGCGCAGATTATTTCATATGGGGCACAGACAAAAAAAGCGGACACGTTTCATCCCGATTATGCCCAGCACGCTTTGCTTTAACATGCGCCGCCCTGAAACATATGAATTGTTCCGCTCCGGCGGCATATCAATGATTCACGTTGACATCATGGACGGCTTTTACGTGGACAGAATTGCGGGCGGCATCAGTGAATTAAAACAAATACGCGCAAAAACAAACGCGCATCTGCATGTACATTTAATGACGGAAAGCCCGTCTGTTTGGGCGGCCGATGCAATCGCGGCGGGGGCGGATACGGTTGTCGTATCCACAAACACATCCGGCGTGCGCACGGCACTGCGTGAAATCAGGGCGGCCGGTCGACGGGCGGCGGTTGCACTGAACCCCGACTCGTCTGTATCGATATTGAAACCGATACTGCGTGAAGTGGACGAGGTAATGGTTATGGCTGTTGCGCCGGGCGCGGCGGGCCAACCGTTTGACCGCGATGCGATAAAGAAAATATCTGTATTGAATGCGACACGGAAAAAATATAACTTGAAATTTACAATATCCGTTGATGGTGGCATCAACGCGGAAACGGCACCGGCCTGCTGGGCGGCGGGGGCGGATACATTGGTATCAGGCTCATACCTGGCGCGTGCGAACGACTTTCCGTTGGCCGTACAAAAACTATTGCCGACCGCAAACAAATAAAATCCCGGCAAAACCGGGATTTTATTTTTGCAAACAGTGCTATTTTTGGATTCGACGCGGTCGCATCATTGAATCCTCAGGGATATGGGTTCGGAACCTGAAAAGTCCGTGTACGCAGTGTTTACATCGCGAATCTAAATCCGCACTACAACTATGCCGCAATCCCGTCATACACGCCACAGGAGCCATTTCCCAATTCACTTAACGACAATTTTCCGACCGTCGCCATGCGTCGTTATATAAACATGTATCGCATCCTGTGGCAAAAAATCCGCCGCAATATCGGGCCATTCTATCAATGTTATATCATTTGCCATTGCATGCTGCAGACCTATCTCGGCCAATTCATCCGCATCCGACACACGATATAAATCAAAATGGGAAATACCGTCATAATTTTGAACAATGGTAAACGTCGGGCTGGGCACAACAGTGTCCGCACCACGTAACGTCTTGATAACGGCGCGCGCAATCTCTGACTTACCCATTCCCAAATCACCGTGCAATGCAACAGTTACGGGCGCACGCAGACCCTGTGCAAAATCCGCCGCCCATGCACGCAGTTCTTCAACATTGTTTGAAATAAATTCCGCCATACGTTACTCCACCAACAACAAATCGTCTTCCAGTTTCCGTATCTCGTCACGATACCGGCCGGCTTCTTCAAATTCCAAATCCTCGGCCGCGCGACGCATCTTTTTGGTCAGCTCTTTTATCTGCCTGCGGATTGATTCCGCATCCATAACACCGCCGGCTTTATCATATACAAAACGCCGCTTTTTATCGGTTTTCTCATCTTTTTCACCAACCTCTGCGAATACGGCCTTTGAAACGGTCTTTGGTGTTATACCATTGGCCTTGTTGTATGCCATCTGCTTTTCCCGCCGTCTTGCCGTTTCAGTCAGTGCGGCATTCATAGAATCCGTGATACGGTCCGCATACAGTATCACCCGCCCGTTTGCATTTCTGGCCGCGCGACCTATTGTTTGAATCAGCGATCGCGTAGAACGCAGAAATCCTTCTTTGTCCGCATCCATAATCGCAACCAACTCGCATTCCGGCACATCCAACCCTTCGCGTAACAGATTGATTCCGACCAGAACATCATATTTTCCCAATCTTAACTCACGCAACAGTTCAATACGTTCCAATGTCTCGATATCACTGTGCAGATACTTTGCACGCACCCCGTTTTCATTTAGATAATCCGTCAACTGCTCCGCCATTTTCTTGGTCAGCGTCGTAACCAGAACACGTCCTTTTGTCTGACGTATCTGATCAAGTAAATCATCAACCTGATTTGCGGTCGGCCGCACATCACAGACCGGGTCCAGCAGACCGGTCGGACGTATTACCTGCTCTGATACGATTCCGCCCGCCTGGTCAAGCTCCCACGGGGCCGGTGTCGCAGATACAAAAACAGTCTGTGGGCGCAAAGCATCCCATTCCTCAAATGTCAACGGGCGATTGTCAATGCATGCCGGCAGGCGAAATCCATATTGAGACAATGTTTCCTTTCTTGCCCTGTCACCACGTGACATTGCCGAAATTTGCGGCACCGTCACATGACTTTCATCAATAAACAAAACGGCATCACGCGGCAGATACTCAAACAAAGTCGGTGGCGGCATGCCGGGGGCGCGCCCCGATAAATAACGCGAATAATTTTCAATGCCGCGGCATGTGCCTGTCGACTCCATCATCTCGATATCGAAATTTACACGTTCACGCAGGCGCTGTTCCTCGATATATTTCATATTTTCATGGAAATAATCCAGCCTCTCTTTCAAATCGGTCTTTATCTGGCCGATTGCCTGCAGAATGGATGGCATAGGTGTTGCATAGTGCGTATTTGGATAAACCGCCACACGGTCCAACCGATGCAGCTTTGCCCCGGTAAGTGTATCAAATTCCCAAATCTCTTCTATCTCGTCACCAAAAAAGGATATCTTCCACGCACGGTCCAGCGCATGCGACGGAAACACGTCCAGCGTATCACCGCGAACACGAAAATCCCCGCGCTCAAACGCAACATCATTACGCTTGTACTGAATGTCTACCAATGCGCGCATAACATCCTTCATCCCGATATTGTCACCGGCATTCAGAACCAGCTTCATTCCCGAATACTGCTCCGGGCTGCCCATACCGTAAATTGATGAAACAGAGGATATAACAACAACATCACGCTCTTCCAGCATGGCGCGCGTGGCACTGTGCCGCATGCGGTCCAACTGTTCGTTAATGGATGCATCCTTGTCAATATAAGTGTCGGTGGTGGGCATATATGCTTCGGGCTGATAGTAATCATAATATGACACGAAATATTCCACATGATTGTTTGGGAAAAAAGATTTCATTTCAGTATACAGCTGGGCCGCCAGAATCTTATTCGGTGCCATAATCAGCGCAGGCCGCGACAATTCCGCAATAACATTAGCCATTGTAAAAGTCTTGCCCGACCCCGTCACCCCCAGCAGCACCTGGTTTTGCCGCCCATCACGGATTCCTCCCACCAGCTCTGCAATCGCAGTCGGCTGGTCCCCCATGGGTTTATAATCGCTTTGAAGATCGAATATGCTCTTTTTCATTTTAATTGTTAATATAATTCATTATAATAAAAATACAAGGAAAGAGAAAATGGCATTAAAACCCAGAACCCGCCGCAGAATAATATATATTTGCGCCACAATCACAGCAATCGCGGCAATCGCCGTTGTGGTGGTTCCTCCAATGTTTACCCTAAACAGTTTAACACCAAAGCTTGCAGCGGCAATAACCGCCCAGACAGGGGTCGAAACCCGGATTCGCGGCGACGTACATTTCAGTCTTTTGGGTGCGGCA
>JAIDLK010000041.1 GCA_029051085.1 Alphaproteobacteria bacterium
AGCACCAATACACCGTCAACAATATCAAAGCTAAGCGGGGAAATCCATGATGTAAACGCGGCAGAATCTATTTTTGCGGCAATGGCCTCCTTGATAACTTCCAAGTTTGTCATTTGTTTTGTTGCCGCTGTCTGCATGCTGTTTCTCCTTTCCTTCCCTAAAAGAGTTTCCTGCCCGCGCAAGAGTGTAAAAACCACCTGCACATAAACGCTAAATTTTACTAACCCCTGATTTTGGATTCATAAAAATTTAGTGTTTATGTCCGCCCTACTTTCTACTCTCTCGCATTTGTTTTTTGATGTTCTCACATCGTTGGATACGTCAGATAAGTTATAAGATAAAATTCTATTTGCAACCGAATGTTGAACAATTTTTGAACATTTATTTTTTGACAACGATTCGTTTTTTTGCCAGATTTCCGCACCTTGTATATACACTGTATATACAGGATTTGATTCATGTGCGAACATATCCGCCGTCTGTTTTTCGAATCAAACCTTGCAATTCTAAGATAACTAAATCGCGTTTAATTTCCGAAATTGATTTTTTGACAATCTCCGTCAATACAGATTCGGATACCGCGATTGAGCCGATAGCATCCAAAAGACTATTTTCCGAATTCAATTTTTTTTCATTACCCATACAAGAAGGCGCCGAATTGAAAAAATCGGATATGCCGCTGCATAATTTTGCAGTCCCGGCGGCAATCAAAGAATTCGGCCCTGCGGCCCGGGAATCTGCCGGGTGCGACGGAATTGCCCAAACTTCGCGCCCATATTCAGCGGCGAATCGGGCGGTTGTCATACTCCCGGAGTTTATATCAGCCTCGCCCAGTATTAGTTTTTCTGACAATCCGGCAATCCAGCGATTTCTTTGTACGAAATTTGTCTGATTTGGAACAAAGCCGACCGGCATCTCACTGATTATAGCGCCCCGCTCCAGTATCCGCCGATACAGCGATTCGTTTTCCAGCGGCCATATATAATCGGCCCCACCGGCCAGAACCGCGACGGTCTGCGCGCTGCCATCGGCGGCCAATGCACCGGCATGCGCGGCTGTATCGGTCCCCATCGCCATACCTGAAACAACGACGATACCCCGCAAGGCAAATTCACGAGCCATCTCTCGCACAAAGCCCATTCCGGCCGCCGTTGCATGCCTGGTTCCGACAATAGAAACCATAGGTCTGCGCAAAACATCCAAATTTCCGCGCACTGTTATCACAGGCGGATGATTTTTTACCCGACGCAGCATCTGGGGATAAATATCGTCATTATCAGATATATAATGTATGCCCTTTTCGGCGGCTTCATCCATCTCTCGATGCACCTTATCAAAATGCTCCGCCCCAAGCCCCAGCGCCTCGACCGCCGCCGCAGGCGTACCGAATTGAGATATCAGCTTTGCATAGCGAACAGGCCCGATACGCGGCGCCCGCAAAACACATAATTTATCAAACAACTTATTCATAATATATATTATAGGAAATTTATAATATCAGACCAAAGTAAAATATGGCCGGCAAATAAAAAAATCCCCTTTCGGGGATTACTTTATAAAGCGGAATCCAAACCTAGAAGATAAGAATAATTTATCTTAACACATGCCTCCGGCTGTTCCGCGCCCTGCCAGACAGAACTTTCACATTCTTTCTTCAGACTGCGCAACTGGGACATAATCTGCTGATATTTTGTAGGATCGTCCTTTTTTAACACCGCCAACTGGGAATACAGCAACTCATTATCCTTTAAGGCCTTTTGCCCCTGAACCGAGCCGCCAATCAGTTTGTTTCCAAACAATTCCATCGCACCTACGCCCACAGCCGCACCACCGACCGCACCACCGACAGTACCCCATGTACGCGCAGACTTCTTTGCATCCAGAATACGCTTTTCCAATGTTTTTTCATCAGCCCATGAACCACATGTTATAGTCTGGCCCATTTCAAAATATTTCGCCGGGATATCGGCAACACTTATCTTGGAATCATCGGATTTCATTTCCACGCGAACAAAGCATGTGTTGTTTGCCGGCTCATCTACATCCTCAACCATTGAGGCATAATTATTGATATTGCTGTACCGGGATGCCCAAACGAAAGTATTACCTATACCAATATTATTATTGATACATGCCGCCTTTTCCTTTTCGCGCATGTCTTTCTTTTCTTCCTCGCTCGGCTCCTGTGTTACAGGCGGGTCAACCTTTATACTGGGCTTGCTGGGGGTTGTTGTACCGGGATTGGTCTGGCTTACACTCATTGATGCCATTGCATTCAACTGATTTATGGAAGCCGTTGCCCGCGGTGCAGCCATCTGAGATGCCGCCGCACGACGCCCCTGACCGGCAGGTGTTAAAGCCACGGCAGGTGTCGCCGCAAACAATACAACAAAAGGCATGAATTTTTTCATCATTCTCTTTTCCCTATTACTTAGTAAGTGTATTATATCACAAAATTATGTTTAAATAAAGCACAAATAAGAAATGCGCATACAAATCGCGCATTTCTTATTTTTATTTCTTCCATTTCCATTGAATCTTGGATTCTGTCCCCCGTATCAGACGCCCGATATTTTCGCGGTGCCTCCACATGCACAGCAGACCAATCGCAACAAAAGCCCATCCAACAGATGTGGCAATACAGAACCCAAGAACAGGCATAAAGCAAAATACCACAACCGCACCAAGAGACGAAAAACCGGAAGACAATGCCACAATCAGCCACATAAGTCCGCAGACACAAAATGACACCGGACTAATCGCCAACAATACGCCAAACAAGGATGAAATTCCCTTTCCGCCACGAAAGCGCAGCCATACCGGATAACAGTGCCCGACAATCGCCGCAAATCCACACCATGCCCCCAGGGCCGGACCGGCCAGCATTCCGCCCAGCAATACCGCCGCAACAGCCTTTGCCATATCCAGAATCCAAGTCAATCCGGCAAGACGCAAGCCACCCACGCGCATAACATTCGTAGCACCGATATTCCCACTGCCAACCTTACGCAGATCACCCTTGCCGGCAAAGCGGGCCAGCAACAAGCCCATTGGAATACTGCCCAGCAAATAAGCCACTATCAGAGCAAATACAAATACCATTTTATTTTTCCTTGATTTTATGTTTGTTTTATATAAAATAGCAAAAAACATGACTAAATAAAAGGAAAATAAAGTGGCAAATCACAAGTCATCTGAAAAAAGAATTTTGGTGACGGCGAAAAAGAACGCCGTAAATACTGCACGTCGCAGCTCGGTAAAGACAGCGACCAAGAAAGCAATCGTTGCAATTGAATCCGGCGACAAGGCCGCGGCAATTGCTGCAACCCGCGCAGCGGAAAGCAAAATCATGAAGGCCGCTGGCAAAGTTATGCCAAAAAAACGCGCAGCCCGCAAGATTTCTCGCCTGACAAAAAAAGTTGCGAAAATCGCATAATTAACAGCGTTATATAAAAAGCGCACAAAATTCTGTGCGCTTTTTTTGCGTTGAAAGTTGAAAAAGGGTAAAGAAACAACCGCCATACGGCGGCCGTTTCTTTATTACTAGTTCAAAGGTGCGCCCCAATGCTGTTGTATCGCACGTTCGGAATCCATCGGGCTTACAAGTACCTGTGGCGTCAGGATAACCACCAACACGTCCCGCTGTGAAGCCGTCTCGCGAGAGCCTGACAACGCCATAAAGTCCGGGTCCCCAAGGCCATATCTCGTATCAGAGCCGGTCTGCTTTTCAAAACCGGAAACAACCAGCATTTGCCCGGATTCCATAATGATTTCCTGCATAAAGCTGCGCTCTTCAACCTCTGGCAGCTGCAACGTCACCTCGCCGATTGTCTGGGTGGACATACGCAGCAATTCACGTACAGAAATCTTAAACAGCAGCAAAATCTTGCCATTTTCCAGCACGTTTGGCAACAACTGCATCGAGAACCCGGTCTCCAAGTCATCCTGGTCAACAGTACTGGATTCAACCGTTGTGAAATTACGGGACTCAAAACGCTTTATATAGCCGGTCGTACGCGTATTTGTCACAGGGGCGACACGATTATTACGCGTTGTAACACCAACATTTGTCACCAATGAAACCTTACCCTGCTTTGCCAGCGCCTGAATCAACGCATTACTGCCGGCGACACTGGACAAAGAACCATTTGCAATCTGGTCGGCCGTATAGGCGCCGTCAACAGCAACCCCGTTTTCCATATGTGTCGCCCCGGTCAGCGCGGATACGGCATTTGACAAGACCGCAATATTCATCGAGCTGGCATCCTGGGTCGCCAAATTGTTTTTAGGATTGGCAACAATATTCAACCCGGATGTCGAATTTATAGCCGCCGCCAAGTTCAACCCAAAGGCAGAATCGTTCGACAAAGACACCTGTAATACTTTGACATCAATTGTAACCAGCTGTGACAGACGTTTGTTCTGGCGCGCAATATATTCCCCGACACGTGACAACACCGACGGCGGCGCCGTTACTGTAATCGTTCCCAAACTGCGCGACACTGTATAGTCCGCATTATCAGCCTTGCCTATAATGGCACCGATTGCCTGTTCCACCTCATCCCATTCTTTTAATGTGGATTCCAAAGACACCTGATTACCATCATCCGTTTGAACAGAAGACTGATATGAAACATCCGTCCCCAGCGCATACAAGGTAAATGTCTTGGTTTCGGTTTCATAGAAAACAATTGATTCCTTGTCATAATACCACAGCAAATCCAAATCTGTGGCAATCTGGCTTAATAAGCCGGACAGTTTTCCCGTATAGGCGATATTCATCGTCTTTTTTAATTTTTCACTGTTTACCTGGCTGTCAATCTTGACGGGAATTCCTGTGATTGAATTTATATCGTTCGCAACCACCTGCAGCCCGACAGGATCATTTAATAAAATGGTGACCCCGGTATCCGTTTCAAATTTGCCCGGCAAGTTATTTCTATGTTCCAGCACGGTTGATTTGTTCCCCAGCCATACACCCTCGGACATGGAAACAGTGTCACTGCTGGCCACCTTGGCACGCGGCGTTTTTGACATTTCGAACGCATCATATGCGTTGATAAAATCCTGGTCAACGGCGGCCGACATCTTGGCGGATTCACGTGTTGCACAGCCCGCCGCCAGCGCACACACAACGCCGCCTGCAATAAAAAGTTTTATCGGATTTCTCATCTGTCTCTCCTACGTCGCATCATGGCGCTTATTCTTCGTTGGTTGATATTACCAAAACACGGTTACCCTTGTAAAACTTTGCATACGGAACCGGTGTTGCACGACCGAAATTACGAACCAATGCAGATGCCACATCAACAAAGCGTCCCTTGAATACGGCACTGGCCTCGATTGGATATTCACGCGGAGTAGTCCAGACCAAATCCCATCCTTCCTTGTCACACCATGTCTGCAACACCTCTCGCAGTGTCTGGCCGTTTGCCACAACCCACGAACGCACCTGGTCCTGCATTGTAACCGGCGCCTCTGCATCCGCAGATGCATCCACCGCGATTTCATCACCGGCATTGTCACCAGCGTTCAAACCGTCAGAGCCCGCCCCATCACCATTGGTCGGTGCAAAACCCATCTTGGCGGCATAGGCGGCATATCCGTCGGCATATCCACCGCAATTCTTGCGAGAGCTGCGCGAAACAGCCAAAACATTTCCACCATCATCCTCTAGAACCTCTCGATGCAGCAAAGGCATTTCAGAGCCCGAATTGCACTCATCGTCAAAACCGACCGGAATCTGTGTTCCATGCAGCATATTTGCCCCGCCGGACCAGCCGCCGAAATCACCACGCGTCCCCATATTAAAATTGTTTTCAACAACCAAGTCGGCACCTATCTTTGAAACGATGCGAATATTATCCGATGTTTTATCTTTGGCACATCCTCCGGCCTCGCACGCAACCTCTACGTCCGCATCAGACCCGGCCAACGGCCATGCCGGAACAACCGCCGGCGCTTGGTAATATTCCTGAACCTCGGTCTGGACAACATCCTCATATTCGCCACCCTGCTCTACCGCACGGTCTTCGGAATAAAACACCTCTGACGTAACGACCTGAGGCAGCCCCTGGGCGGCAAAGCAATACCCGGCCGCTGTTGCAAACATGGCAAAAATCAAAACCTTGCGGAACATGTTTATTTTCCTTTCCTATATTTTACATATATTTTATGCTTATTATAACAAGTTGACCGAATCTGTGCAAGACTTAAAACTAAGGCAAAAGATAAAATCGCACGAATCGATAAAAGATGCTATACTGCACTGCATCTGACTGGTTTATTTCATTCATAGGGGTTTGGAAACACATGCATGACAACTTGATTTTAGCAGGCCTTGCCATAACATGCGTCGCATCAATCGCTGCGACCGCAATTGCCGCCATGACGGGAATGCGCATACGCGAAATAAAAAAGACATTGACCCTGCAATACAACCTTATCGTGAAAATGCAGGCGGTCCTGAAAAATAAATCTGCGACAAATGCCGTGGCTGAAAACGCGGAAATGATTTACCAGGACCTGTTGCAGAATTTAATCCCAATAATGGCCGCAATTGACATAATGCCGCGCAATACGACCGAGCATCCCCTGTGGCGTGCACTGGGCGGAATAATGGATGAATACGCAAAAAATCCGTTCGCGCTGGAAAAACTGCGTCGCTGTATAAAACTTGACAGTGAAATCAGCAGACATATTGACAACTATGTGCGCCGTGCAGACAGCTTTCTGCAGCATCTTGCCACAACCGAGCCCGACGGCATTCTGGCGGCAACATTTACAGACGGCCTGCTGGGGCAATCACTAACATTCTTTACCCAGGCAAAACAGCTGGCCGCCCAGGGATAAAAATGCCACAGCTTTCTGAAAATCTTATACGCGAAATATCGGCCGCCCGTGGCGAGCCCCAATGGCTGCTGCAATGGCGTCTGGATGCATTTTGGGCATGGCAAAAAATGACCGAGCCCCACTGGGCGGATTTTGAATACAGCCCGATTGACTACGACGGCTTAAACTACTATAACGAGCCGTCACAGATAGACAATTCGGACTTGGCCGAAACATATGAAAAAATGGGCCTGCCGGAATCGGAGCGTCGCGCACTGCTGGGGATGGCAACAGATACGGTTATTGACAGCCGCTCGGTACATACATCATATACCGAAGAGCTAAACAAGCTTGGCATTATATTCATGCCGATGTCCGATGCAGTACGTACACACCCCGACTTGGTAAGAAAATATTTAGGCTCAGTCGTTCCCGCAACAGACAATTTTTTTGCCGCATTAAACGCCGCAACATTTTCCGACGGAACGTTTGTATACATACCTCCTGAGACCAAATGCCCGATTGACCTGGCCAGCTATTTCCGCATAGAAACCGCTAAAATCGGTCAATTTGAACGAACACTAATTATCGCTGACCGCGGTTCAGAGTTATCATACATGGAGGGCTGCAGCGCGCCGCGCCGCCCCGGTCACCAGCTGCACAGCGGTGTTGTTGAGATTATCGCCTTGCCAAATGCAAAAGTAAAGTACGCAACTGTTCAAAACTGGTATGCGGGGGAATACAAAGACGGAAAAAACACCGGCGGAATATTAAACTTTGTAACCAAGCGCGGCCGTGCCGAAGACAGCGCGGAAATCCTCTGGACCCAGGTGGAAATCGGTTCCGCCCTGACCTGGAAATACCCGTCTACAATTCTGGCCGGCAACAACGCACACAGTGATTTTTATTCTTTATCCATAACACGCGGCGCCCAGTGTGCAGATACGGGTACAAAAATGATTCATATCGGCGACAATACAATATCTAACATAGTGTCATACGGCGTGGCTTTGGATGCTTCGCGCCAGACATTTCGCTCCATGGTGGCTTTTTCCGGACAACATGGCAAGAACGCCTCAAAATGCGACACGCGAATAATCGGCAACCTGGCCACGGCGAATACACTGCCTACTATAATTCACTCTAATCCTGATAACGAACAAAGCCATGAGGCCACAACCGGCGCGATAGATGCGGACGCATTACGCTATTTGGAAATGGGCGGCCTGGGAACGGACACCGCCACAGCTTTAATTATAGGCGCCGCCGCCGCACCTGTGATATCACGCCTGCCGATGGAATTTCTGGTCGAATCAAAACAGCTTATACAAATGGCATTGGCACAACAATAATACGGGGAGTCAACATGCTGGAAATTAAAAATCTTGCCGTTTCAATGGACGGGAAAAAATTATTATCCGACATAAATATTTGCATTGCATCCGGCGCACGGCACCTGCTTGCAGGTCACAATGGCAGTGGGAAATCAACCCTGGCCGCCGTCATTGCCGGCGACGGGCGCTATACAATAGATGCCGGTCAAATAATATTTGATGGCCGCAATATAACAAATGAAAACGCAACAACACGCGCCTTACTGGGGATATTTTTGGGCGCACAAAACGTGCCTGAAATTCCGGGTCTGACATGGCTAAGCTTTCTGAAGCATTCCGCGGCGGCCCATGCACATTTTCAAACCGGCCGCGAATTGTCAATGGGTGAATTTCTGGCACGCATGGAACAGGCACGCACACGCCTTAATATTCCAAAAGAATGGCTGAATCGTAGCGTAAACGTCGGATTCTCCGGGGGCGAGCGTAAGCGCATGATGCTGCTTCGCCTTGTCATGACGGAACCACGATTGGCAATACTTGATGAACCGGACTCTGGCGCCGATACGGATACCCAACGCCTGATAGCACAAATAATGCATGACATGAAAGACACTTCTTTCTTGTTCATCAGTCACCAGCCAAACTTTACAGACCTTGTTGCCCCTACTGCGCAAACCGTGCTTTTCCACGGCGAACTTGCAAAATAGTCATTACGGGGCCCCGGCCCCGTTTTCATTTTGTCCGGCGATAAAGTTGTGATAAAATACATCAGATACAAACAAAGGGAAACTTATGCCTCAACAAAACAACAACAGACTTTTATCTTGGCTGGTAACACGACCGATTATGTTCGCCATAATTGCATTTGTCGCGATAATTGCCGCAACTACAATCGCCGGCCTTGTCGGCAGCCGCTTGGCCGCCCCTATTGCAAACATCTTGGTAGTTATTGCATTTCTTGGGGCAAGCGCTTGGCTTGTACGCAAATTGCCGGGCACAAACCTTAACCGACGCGACTTTATTGCAATAAGCAATGCCCAAATGTTTATAACCTCTATCGCATTTATAACATCGACTCTTCTTATAATACACAATGCCCAGACGTTGATGCTGCGCATGCTGTGGCTGGAATCTCAATCAAGCATGTCGTTCGTTGTATTGATTGCGGCCATATCTTTGTTCTATCTGTATCTGTGCGGCATATTTGTCGCAAACCTATACGCCAAATACCGCCGCATTCGGGCAATGGGTGTCGGCATGTGGAAAACACTGGCGACAGCACCCTTTGGCTTTGCCATGTTGTGGATACCGGGATATCTTATGGATGATACGGAGACAAAAAACACGCCGGAACGCCGCGGCTGGTATAACCGCCTGACCGATTGGATTGTGGCGCGCAATTATCGCGCGGCCGGAATACTGGTCCTGTTGATAATGATGGCCGGTTTCACATTCGGCTACCCCGCATTATTACTGACACTTGGTCTGGGCGTACTGTTTGCCGTCTGGACACAGATTGTCGGAATAAAGCGCATGCGCCAAAATATCGGCGGTGCATATGCCACAACTGCAATTGTGATAAATATTCTTGCAATAATCAGTATCTGCGGATATGCCGCAATGGTACGGCATACGCCAAAAGCAACATTCGAAACGCCGGAAATGGTTCAATATATCGAAGGCACACAACAACAATAAAAAAACGCGCTATGTGCATGATTTGCCGGCCTACAAGGATTTTACAACGATGCTGAACGGACTTGTTTTATTTGTCGGGATAATATTTATATTATGGATGGGGCGGTCTATTTTTATCCCCCTGTTGGTCGCCACATTCATGTGGTATCTGATAAACGCAATCAGTGCATACTACCGCAAAGTTTTCCCGTTTACCAAACCTCGGGGCGGCATCCATCCTATTCCGGCCCGCGTATTTGACTGGACGTCAAATTTATTGGCCGCGGCAACGATTGGCGGAGTAATATATCTGTTCATAACACAAATTCGCCCAATGTCGTCGGAACTGATTGCAGCCCTGCCGGAAATGCAAACAAGAATCATAAATCTTGCGGAATACATATCCGTGCAAATGGGCGTAAAACTTGATGCATCCCTAATACCGAATATCAGCAAAATCGCAACAAACGTCGGTATATCGGCCGCATCCATTGCAACGACAATTGGCATGATTGTTGTTTATATGATATTCATGTTCGTTGAACAAAGCACATTTAACCGTAAGTTTGCCGCAATGTTTCCCAATAAGCGCCAATCGAAAAAAATGAGTTATATAATTTCCAGCATAGATACAAACATGAAGAAATATCTGTTCGTAAAGACATTCATATCCGCCATTACAGGTATTTTGTCATATGTATGGTTGCGTTCACTGGGCCTGGAATTCGCGGGTGTATGGGCATTCATAGTATTCATAACAAGCTATATCCCTACAATCGGCGCAATCGTCGCATGTGGGCTGCCGATATTGTACTCCCTAATAAACGCCCCAACACTGCATCAGCCGGTATTGGTCGCATGCGGTCTAATCGGTCTGCAGATAATATTTGGAAATATACTGGAGCCCAAACTTACCGGCAAAACACTTAATCTATCCACACTGGCAATACTTATAAACCTTGTATTCTGGGGAATGATTTGGGGCATTGCGGGAATGTTTTTCAGCGTACCACTGCTGGTGGCGACATTCATCATAACCGCCCAGTTTGATTCAACACGCTGGATTGCGGTTCTGCTGTCGGCTGATGGCAAAATTCCGGACAAACGCGAAGAATAAAAATCGTGCTATATGCATTGAATCCGGGACTTTTTAAACATCACTTCTACGCATAAGCGCAATCGCATTTTCAAGTATTATGCGCGCGGCCTCTGAATCAAGGCGCTGTTTTATATCCGTACGCCGTACCTTACCCATTGATTCCTGGGCGGCGACACTGGTTAAATTTTCTTCGATAAAAGCAATTGGCAAATCGATGTATGTGCACACCTGTGCGGCATGCGCACGAATTTCATCACAGATTTCAGACGGGCTTCCGTCGGAATGAACGGGCATTCCAATTATAATACCCTTTGCATTTTCCGCCCCCGCCAGTTCCGCAACACGCCGTGCCCATGAATTATCGCCACGCGGCGTGACAATGACAGGCCGCACAAATACAAATTCACGGGATGCGTCTGATACGGCGACCCCTGTGCGACGCGCGCCCCAGTCAAGCCCAATTATGCGCCCTGTGCGCGGAAAACCCTTGAAATCTGGCAGAATCATTATATAATCCTTTGGTAATTTTAATATAGGATGAAACATGGCGTTTAGCAAGCAGCAATTGCGCAAATTCGCGGATTTAATACGAATAGAAATTCCCGACGACAAGCTTGAGGAAATGAACATTGACTCGGTCATTGAATGGCTGGATAAACTACAAAAAATAGACACCACCGGGGTCATGCCGATGATATCTCCGGCAGAACACGAAATGCCACGCAGATCAGATACGGTAACCGACGGTAACATTCGTGATGCGGTTCTGGCGAACGCCCCTGACAAGGCCGGCGTTTCCCGCGGCTATTTTGCCGTACCAAAAGTTATGGACGAATAATAAAAACATCAGGAACAAACAATGATTGATTTAACAATTACCCAGGCTTTGGAAAAATTAAAATCACGCGAGATAAGCGCAACTGAATTAACACGCGCATATCTGGACCGCATTGAAAAATATGGCGCTGATTTAAATTGCTATATCACCACAACACCGGAACGCGCACTAAGCGATGCCGCCGCCGCGGATGCACGCTATGCGACCGGCAACACCCTGCCACTGGACGGCATGCCGATTGGGATGAAAGACCTGTTCGCTACACGTGGCATTCGTACAACCGCCGCGTCACGCATGCTGGAAAATTTTATTCCGGAATATGAATCAACAATTTCACAAAAGTTCATTAACAGCGGCACAGTATTGCTGGGCAAAACAAATCTGGATGAATTTGCCATGGGCACTTTCAGCAAGACCAGTTATTTCGGCGCTCCGGTTAATCCGTGGCAGATGGAAAAACGTCTGACGGCCGGCGGCTCGTCCGGCGGCGCAACATCTGCGATTGCATCGGGCCTTGCCATCGGCGGCACTGGTACAGATACCGGCGGTTCAATCCGTTTTCCGGCGGCGATAACAGGTCTTGTCGGCATGAAGCCAACTTATGGCTTGTGCTCCCGCTGGGGCTGTGTTGCATTCGCATCAAGCCTTGACACCCCCGGCCCAATTGCACGCACGGTTGATGACGCGGCATTATTGTTGGCAACGATGGCGGGTCACGACCCCAAAGAGTCAACAAGCGCAAAGGCAGAGTTTTATGCACATAGCGCCGTTTCACCAATCTTGGGCGAAGGGAAAAAACTGCGTGTTGGTGTGATAAAAGAATTCGCAAATGTTGAAATCTCGGCTGACATGAAACGTATATTTGAGGCCCGCGTTGCGGACTTGAAATCAATGGGTGCGGAAATTGTTGAAGTTTCCATTCCGAACATCTTGGATGCATTGGCGGCATACTATATAATTGCCCCGGCAGAAGCCTCTTCGAACCTGGCCCGATATGACGGTATGAAATACGGCCTGCGCGTGGATGGCACGGACCTGATAGACACATATAAAAAGACACGTGCCGCCGGCTTTGGCGACGAGGTAAAGCGCCGTATGATTATCGGCACGGCGGTATTGTCCAGCGAATCGTATGACGTGTATTTCATGCAGGCGGCACGGGTACGCCGAATGATTGCAGACAGTTTTACCACCGCATTCAATCAGTGTGATCTGATAGTATGCCCATCGTCTGCAGGAACCGCAATGCCGCTGTCATCCGATTTGACGCCATTGGAATACTATGCGTTGGATTTGTTTACCGTGGCAATGAACCTGGCTGGTGTGCCGGCATGCAGTGTACCGGCCGGCCTGGCGGACAACGGCCTGCCGCTTGGCATACAGGTTGTCGGTGCACGCTTTGACGACATGCGCGTTCTGCAGCTGGCCAAGCATATTGAAGCCGCCGCCGAGATTGATAATCGTCCAACCAAGATAATGGGGAAATAAAAAAATGGCCAAAGCCATTCTAAATAATCTGGTGGCTAGGGACGGAATCGAACCGCCGACACAGGGATTTTCAGTCCCTTGCTCTACCAACTGAGCTACCTAGCCAACGCGAGACGCATAATAAGATACCTAATACAAAAAAGCAAGGAAAAAGAAAAAATGTTTACAATAAAGGGCAAAACGACAGACTGGGAACTGGTTATCGGGTTGGAAACACATATAGAAGTGCTGTCCAATTCTAAGCTATTCAGCGGCGCTTCCGCAGATTATAACCCTACGATTGCCCCAAATACCCAGGTATCAATGGTTGACTGCGCAATGCCTGGTATGTTGCCGGTTTTGAACGAATACTGCGTCGAACAGGCAATAAAAATGGGCTTGGGGCTAAATGCCGAAATATCCAAACGCAGCACATTTGCACGCAAACAGTATTTTTACCCCGACCTGCCCCAGGGATATCAGATATCACAGCCGGCCGACCAGCCGCCTGTTGTAGGACGCGGCTGGGTCGAAATTATGTCGGATGACGGCAAACCCAAAAAAATATTTATTGAGCGCGCGCATCTGGAACAAGACGCAGGCAAATTAAAACATGATGTTCACCCGACAAAATCATTTGCGGACTATAACCGCACGGGTGTCGCCCTGCTGGAAATCGTAACTTTCCTGGATGTTAAAAATCCTGAAAACAATTCATATATATCATCTCCGGACGAAGCGGAACGCTATCTGCGCGAAATACGTGAAATTGCACGCGCCCTTGGTGTATCCAAGGCCAATATGGAAGAAGGCTCTATGCGTGCGGACGTAAACGTATCTGTCCGTCCGGTGGGCAGCACGGAGTTTCGTACACGCACGGAAACGAAAAATATGGTCTCCTTTAAATTCATAAAATCCGCCATTGAATACGAAGCACGCCGCCAAATAGAGCTATACGAATCGGGCGGCATGGTTTCCCAGGATACCATGCGCTATTCGCAAAGTGACGGCACAACATCCGTAATGCGCAGCAAAGAAGACGCATTGGACTATCGCTATTTCCCGGATCCGGACTTGCTGGAACTGGTAATAGACGAAGAAACAATTGAGCGCGTACGTCGTGAAATGCCTGAACTGCCGGCCGCGACGCGTGCACGCTATATCGGTGACTTGGGCCTGGCCGAATATGATGCGGCCCGACTTACCGAAAGCACGGATATATCCCGTTGGTTTGATTCTGCGGTAAACGGCAAAAAGGAACGTGCAAAACCCATCGCAAACTGGATGATTTCAGAGCTGTTTGCACATCCGGAAAACTGGGATGTAAAAAACGCTGTGGATACAGCTCAGCCTGGCATGCCGCGAATTATCACGCCATCCAATCTGGCGGAATTGGTCGACATGATTGCCGAAAAAAGCATAAATGGAAAACAGGCCAAAGAAATATTTATAAAAATGCTGGATGGCGAATCGGGCAACCCGCGTGACATTGCAAAAAAGTTTGGCATGGAACAAATCACCGATACATCCGCAATTGAAAAAGCTGTTGACGATGTAATCGCCGCCAACCCGGCCCAGGTTGAACAATACAAGTCCGGAAAAACAGGCCTGCTGGGATTCTTTGTCGGAAACGTAATGAAGGCCACCGGTGGCAAGGCGAACCCGGCGGTTGTAAACGAACTGCTAAGAGCCAAGTTGGCATAAAAAATAATCGAGCGGACGGGATATGAAAAAGTTTTTTATACAAACATTCGGCTGTCAAATGAATGTTTACGACGGCCAGCGTATTGCGGCAATGCTTGCATCGCGTGGCATGACGGAAACATCAGATGTATCCGATGCAGATATAATAATATTAAACACATGCGCGGTTCGCGCCAAGGCAACGGATAAAGTATTTTCCGCATTGGGCCGCATTCGCCGCGCAAAAAAAACGGACGCCCTGTTCGGCATTGTCGGATGCGTTGCCCGCGAAGCCGGCGCAGACGCATTCCGCAGAATACCTGAGCTGAACTTTGTATTGGGTCCGCAAAGTTATCATAAACTTCCGGCGTTGCTGGAAAATCCGGACAGTAAACTATTGAATATAGATTTGGGCGGTCTTGAAAAGTTTGATGATTTGCCACGCATGTCGCGGTCACCGGCCGTCGCCTATATTCCGATACAGGAAGGATGCAATCATTGCTGCACATACTGTATAGTGCCGTATACACGCGGCCGTGAAATATCACGCCCCTTTGATGATGTAATACAAGACTGTAAGCATGCCGCGGAAACAGGCGCAATAGAGATTTGCTTCCTTGGGCAAAATGTTAACGGCTATAAATATACGGACCGCGAAGGCCGCACATTCAGACTATCGGATCTGATTCGTGCTGTTGCCCCTCTGCCCGCAGTAAAGCGCATACGCTTTACATCCAGCTATCCGACAGAAATGACCGATGACTTAATAGACATGTTTCGAACAGAACCGAAACTGCTGCCATTTCTGAACATGCCTATACAAAGCGGCAGTCCGGATGTATTGACAAGAATGAACCGGCCGTACGACCTGAATCTATATATAGATATAGTTGACAAATTACGCCGCGCGCGCCCCGACATACAGATATCCAGCGACTTTATCGTCGGCTTTCCCGGGGAAACAGACAGCGACTTTGAACAAACCGTCGATATCGCAAAACGTATAAAATATATAAATTCATATTCGTTTAAATACTCGCCACGTCCGCATACCGCCGCCGCAGTCATGCAAAATCAAATACCGGAAAACATCAAGGCACAAAGATTGGCGGAATTGGATGCAGCCTTAAACGAACTTCAGCGCACATTCAACGAAAGCTGTATAAACAGCGTTCTGGAATGCCTGTACGAAGGCCCGGATAAAACAGGCCGACATATGGTATACCGCACGCCATATATGCAGCAATGCATCGTCGCAGGCAATCCGGATAACGCCAAACCAATTGCAGGAATCCGGATTACAGCGGCAAACAAAGCGTCGTTGCGCGGAGAATTTGCAGATTAAAATCTAACTTTTGCAGAAAAAGAAAACATGCCGGACAAACCATTGCCGGCATGTATTACATGTATGGATACATCACCGCCAATCATGTCATCCGGCGAGAAAAAGCCAACCTTAACCCCGGTCGTCTGTTCCGCATCGGTATTAGCGGCAACGGTTGTCATGCACTCATAACCCACCGTTTCGCCACTCCATGTAAATCCGGCATCAATCCCGACACGCAGTGCCGAAGAAACGTCGCGCTTACCCAGCATATACGCCGCATGATATTCAGCCCCAACAAAAGGCGCCACAATGCCGACCGGGAATCCCATATCCGCAGCCGCATATGTAGACACGGCGTGCAGATTATTGAGCACCCGCCCTTTATCAAAAACATAGGGTACGTCAAAATCGGCATAGGTTAAACCGACCGTACCGCGCATATTCACGACATCACCGCCAAGCCCGGCAAAAATTCTGCTCCCGAACATCTGCGATAAAAATGCATTTATCTCATCATCCGATTCTGCCATGGCGCCATACATGGCCCCACCAACCCAAAAGTCGTCTGAACACCCAAATGCAAAATCGGCCGATATACCGTACATATTAAAATCAGAATTCTTTATATAAAAAGGCCGTCCCGATG
>JAIDLK010000042.1 GCA_029051085.1 Alphaproteobacteria bacterium
ATAAAAAGCCGTTTTGCATAATGATGCCGCCGACTATTGTAACGCGTTATTTGCATATGGGGCATGCATTGGACAATGTTTTGACCGATATAGTATGCCGGTACAAGCGTATGGCTGGTTATGATGTTCTGTGGCAGCCGGGAACGGATCATGCCTCTATTGCGATGCAGTTAATGGTGGAAAAGGATTTGTCAAAGCGCGGTATAAATCCGCGCAGCCTGACAAAGCCGGAGCTGCTGGATGCCGCCTGGGCGTACAAGGCGGACAAAGGCGGCCAGATAGTGGCCCAGCTGCATACGCTTGGCACCACCCCTGCATGGAGTCGCCAGCGTTTCACGATGGATGACGGTCTGTCGCATGCGGTTATAAAAATGTTTGTTAAGATGTACCGCGAAGGCTTGATATACAAGGCGCGTCGTCTTGTAAATTGGTGCCCGAAACAACAGACCTCCATTTCTGATTTAGAGGTGGATGTGCGCGATGAAAAGGGTAAGTTTTATTACTTTAAGTATCCGTTAAAAGACGGTGGTTTCATAGAGATTGCAACAACCCGTCCCGAAACATTATTCGGCGACCAGGCCATCGCCATTCATCCGGAAAATGAAAAGCTGAATCACTTAATCGGGAAAACGGCGATTATCCCGCTGACAGATATCGAGATACCGGTTATTGCCGATGTTCATGCGGACCCGGACAAGGGTACCGGCGCGGTTAAGATTACGCCCGCCCATGACAAGGACGACTGGGAGGTCGGCCTGCGTCATAATTTGACCCCGGTATGTGTTTTGACCGGTGATGCGAAAATGTTGGATATTGCCGTTGTGCCGGAAAAGTATCGCGGCATGGACCGTTTTACGGCGCGTGCGGAAATTATCAAGGATATAGACGCGGCGGGCTTGCTAATAAAAATTGATGACAAGGTTATTCCCACGCCATATTCCGAACGCGGTAATGTGGTTGTTGAATACATGGTTCGTGATGAATGGTTTGTTGATGCCAAAAAGCTGGCCGCCCCTGCGATAAAGGCGGTGGAAGAAGGCAAAATAAAATTCATGCCCGAACACAGATATAACCTGTTCATGTCATGGATGCGTGACATTCATGAATGGTCCATCTCGCGTCAGCTGTGGTGGGGGCACCAGATTCCTGCATGGTATGACGACGAAGGGAACATATACGTCGCCGAAACCGAACAAGAGGCGCTGGCCCAGTCGGGTGGTAAAAAATTAACGCGTGATGCGTCGTGTCTGGATACATGGTTCTCGTCCGGTATGTGGCCGTTCTCGACACTGGGGTGGCCCGAAAAGACACCGGAATTGGAAAAGTATTATCCGACAGATTTGCTTTATACCGGTCCTGACATCATATTCTTCTGGGTTGCGCGTATGGTAATGCTGGGGATTTATATTATGGGTGATGTTCCGTTCAAAACGGTTAACCTGCATGGCTTGGTTCGTGACTCCAAGGGACAGAAAATGTCCAAGACCAAAGGCAACGGTACAGACCCGCTGGATACGGTTGAAAAATTTGGTGCGGATGCGCTGCGTTACTGGATTGCGACGGCGCCGATTGGTACCGACATCCGTTACAGTGACGACGAGGTAAAGCGCGGCAGCAAGCTGCTGACAAAATTATGGAATGCATCGAAATATGTTCTGATGAACTTAACTGATTTCGAGCCGTCCACCGCCGCCCCGGTTGCGGTTGCGGACCGCTTTATCGAAGACCGCTGGGTGCTGTCGGAATTAAACAAGGCCATCGCGGAAACGCGTCGCAATTTGGATAAATACGATAATTATAATTCCCGTGCGGCGATTGATACTTTCTTTTATGATGTCTTCTGCGACCAGTATCTGGAATATATCAAAGACCGTTTTTGGTCCCCGGAAAATTACGGCCCGGCATCAAAGCTGTCGGCCCAGTGGACATTGTTCGAAGTTCTGCGTGCCATTATCGGGCTGTATGCGCCGTTTATTCCGTTTGTAACCGAAGAGCTGTGGCAGAAAATATATCAGCCGTCCGAAGGCGGACAAACATTGCACTTAACGTCATATCCGGCGGTTGATTCTGCGCGTGATACAGATGTGTCTCAAATGCAGCTTGCCCAGGATATTATAAAATCCGTTCGCGCCCTGCGTACCGAGCGCAAGGTTGGCAACGGCGCCAAGCTGGAACGCTTAACCATTCCGGCTGCAACGCCGTCCGAATTGTTCGGTGTGATAAAGTCCGGTGCGCGTGCAATGGATGTTGTCGCGTCGGGTGATGCGGTTGACTTTGTTGTTGCACAGAATATTCAGGGGTAATGCGATGGAGCAGAAGCTGGTTGAAAAGCGTATCCTGCAGGCGTACCAGTGTGACCGGTACGGTAATGTTCGGCCGCTTATTCTGATGAACGAGCTGCAGTCTGTCGCCGACCGTCATGCGGAGATGCTGGGGTGCGGCCGTACGTATCTGCTGGAAAATAATCTGGCGTGGGTTGTTACGCATTATCTGGTTGATATCATCGAACTCCCGCGCGAGAACGAAGAATTAACATTTACAACATGGCCTTCGTGCCAGGATGCATTGCGTGCCACGCGTGATTTTGAAGTGCGTGGCGCCGACGGGCGCTTGATGGTTCGCGCCACATCCCAGTGGATATTGATAAGCATGGCGACGCGTCGTCCGCTGCGTCTGGAAGAGCATTTGCCCGAATGGCCGATATGCACATCGCGTGCATGGGACCGTACGTTTGAAAAGTTTGCAGATTTTGCGCCGCGTAAAACGCATGTGATGAAATGTCGCTTTGATGATATTGATGTAAATCAGCATATAAATAACGCCGTATATGCCGTATGGGCGACAGAAAGTGTCGGGTATGCATATCGCACCGGTCATGCGCTGCGTCGTATAGAGTTAAATTTCAAAAAAGAAATTTCTCCCGACACCCCCCAGATAGAGGTTGATGTCATAATAGAGGATAATGTTTCCTATCACAAAATCCGCACAGGTGATATTGAACATGCCTCGGTAATCTGTACCTGGACACCGAACGAATAAATGCGACATTGTCATTGCGAGAGAGCACGGCGACCGCGGCAATTCAGTAAATGTTTGCAAATCCAAACTGTTGTGCTATAATTCATAACGCATCGGGTGATACCCGGTGTGAGGTGTAAGAACCTCTCAAAACACTTTTGCTCCACGTTGGTTGGAGGCCCGTGATATATCTAAATAAGCGGGACTATTGTTTTGGTAGTTCTTAACCTCCAACCGCCCTTCATCACGGCGGTGTTTTTAATAACTAAAAACCTATGGAGGAAAAAACAATGACACTGATTGATGCAAGATACTATGGCAATGCAATGCGTCTGGCGCGGAAATTCCTGCGCATAACGACGCCAGAGGCGGCGTCATTACTACGCATGCCCAAAGAGCAATATAAACGCTGTGAAATCGGGAAAGAGGTGTTTCCAGAAGAGGTGACGCGTCGCCTGATGAATGCGGCGTTTTCTTTGCTGGCCTATAAATCCCGCAAATAAAAAATCCCCCA
>JAIDLK010000043.1 GCA_029051085.1 Alphaproteobacteria bacterium
GGTATGGCGTGGTGCCGCGGCATCCCTGATATGGGTCAGCGATATGGCATACAAGTACTGGTTTGTGGTCGTGATGGCGGCCGCTGCGATGGTGGGGTTGATATGGTTAAGTCTGCCAAACTGGGCCGGGCGTGCGCGCGCGATTGCAGACAAGTTGCCGCCGTGGAACGTTTATAAAATACGTGTATCGGTTTCATGGCTGATGTCTTTGTCGGCGATGGTGGCGGCAGGAATGACGGTGCCGGATGCGATGCGGATGTTGGCCGATGGTGGAAACAGATATCTGCGTACACGTTTAACGGCCGCGTTGCGTTATATTGCCAATGGTGACAATTTGGGTGTGGCGTTGGCAAATACAGGTCTTGATTTTCCAAACGATGAAATCATAGGTGATTTGGCAATATATGCTGATATGAATGGTTTCGACCAGAATCTGTCACGTGTGGCCAATGATTATCTTGACGAGTCCGTTCGTCGCATGGAGGCGATATCAAGCACACTGAACAGTATCGGGATAATAATGGTTTCTGCGATAATTGCATGGGTTGTTCTGGGTACATTTCAGATGCAGGATCAGATTACGGCCGCATTGTCTTAAAATTCAATTTTCTGGAAATAATAATCAAAATAGGATATAATTCCCAATGTAATAGGGGTTCCTGTTATGCGAGCGTGGAAATCTCGCGTCAAAAATCGCCTGCGCAGGCGTTAAATGCTCCATTCCGTAGCAGGTTGGAGACTGGTTGAATATAAAGAATAGGCCGGGCATGAATTTTTGCATGATTTCCACCCTCCAACCGCCCTATATTTTTTGGCGGTCTTTTTATGATGCCCCGGTTTTGCGTCTTCTAAACAATAAAAATTGTACCGGGGCACGTTAATCCGATGATATGATTGGTTTGTGAAATCACCATTCAATAGGTGCGGCGCCATGGGCGGCCAAATATTCATTGGCACGGCTGAAATGATGGTTGCCGAAAAAACCGCGATGCGCCGATAAAGGCGATGGGTGAACAGATTTTAGAATCAGATTTCTGTCCGGGTTTACAAATTCCGCCTTGCGCTGGGCATAAGAGCCCCAAAGCATATATACAATATTATCACGCGTTGCAACCGTGCGAATAACGGCATCGGTGAATTGTTCCCAGCCGCGGCCCGTATGTGATGCGGCCCGGTGGGCCTGGACGGTCAATGTCGCGTTTAGCATTAACACCCCCTGGGATGCCCAATGTGTTAAATCGCCGTGTGTAACCGATGGGCGGCCCAAATCGTTTTCTATTTCTTTGTATATGTTTACCAGACTTGGTGGCACGGGGGTCGGTGGTAAAACCGAAAAGCACAGGCCGTGTGCCTGGCCCGGTTCATGATACGGGTCCTGGCCAATCATTACAACCTTGACTTTGTCCAATGGACACAGGTTGAACGCATTGAAAATATTTGCTGGGGCAGGATATATTTTTTTTCCGGATAAGTATTCCGCCCGTACAAAATCCGTTAATTTAATGAAATAATCTTTTTCAAATTCAGGGGCCAGTGCATCTTTCCAGGTTTGCTCGATTTTTACGTTCATGATAATTCCTTTATCAATCCCTGTTGACAAGATTTCCATAAAACCACATCTATATATCCGCGGGGCAATCCGGTTTCATTTGCCAACGCCGAAAACATTTCGTCGCATGCGTGGCGAATGTCCGCATCCAGTTTTCCATTGTTTATTTTTTCAGCAAGTGCTTTATTGCCGGAAAACAGTACGCCCAGACGCTGAATCCATATGTCGTATTTTACAACATCTTCGCCCAGATTTCGTGCCAGGTGATTTGCCGTGATTTTTCCGATATGCGGCAATTTGGACAGATATGAAACACGTGCATCGGTATTGTTTAATTCATAATATTGACGGCAAAAATCTGTGCGGTTCAGCCAAATTTTACAAATTGCGTTTATCTTGTTTTTGTTTGCAAACAAACCCATCAGCAAATCAAAGTCCGCGCCATGTGAAGCAATTGCATCCATGATTTTCGCATGGATTTTTTTTGCCGTCTTTTGTGAAAATCCACCGGCCAATATAACGTATGCGCAATGTTGTGCAAATTCATCCGCGGTGCATATGTGGCGTCGTGACAAATTCTCGCGAATTTCATCAAAACTTTGCGCATCGGAATCCATTCCCAAGTCGCGCAAAGTTTTATCCAAAGAATTAAACCAATCCGCCGTAAACATTCTAGTCGTTTTGTCTTTGTTTTGAAATTATGTCCATTAAACCGGGATTGTTTTTCTGAATAATACGCGCACGCAGCTTTTCCCGTGCCTTGGCAAATGCGGCGGCACTTTTTTTAGAATCAATACCCATCTCTTCTTGCATGCTGGCGCGTTGCGCACGTGCCGCATCAACATCATTCAGCCTGTCCGGGTGATTGTTTATCAAATAATCAAGATTGCCATACTCTGCATCTTTGGCCGCCTCTGTTTCGGATTTCACGGGTATGTCTTTTCCGTCCAATGCGACTATCTCGCCGGCGTCGTTTATTTTAAAACGACGCCCGTCCGGATAAGTCATGATTCCGTCTTTATCCATATGTGGTAAAGCTTCGTTTTGTTCGGCCATTACGGCACCTCTTTTTTACTTACACGTCAAGATTTGCATCCAGTGCGTTTTCGACGATAAAGTCGCGGCGCGGTTCAACGACATCACCCATTAACATGGATACAACTTCGTCCGCTTTGGCGGCATCGTCAACTTTTACCTGGAACAGACTGCGATGGTTCGGGTCCATGGTGGTTTCCCACAGTTGTTCCGCATTCATTTCACCCAAACCTTTATAGCGCTGAATCTTTAAGCCTGTCTTAGCGTATTCAAATGCAGTGTCCAGCAATGCCAACGCACCCCAGATTTTCTGTGACTTTGATTTTACGCGCAGTACCGCAGGTTTCGAGAAAGTATCCATTAACTCTTCACGGCCATCCATACGGTGCCAGCCACGAATTTCCGGCCCATTGATTTTTTCACGTGTTAGCATGTGGCTTTCCGTAACGCTGCGCAGAGTACGCGTAATCATAATGCCTTCCGGTTCTGCGGTTACTTTCCAACCGCGTTCGAATTCCAATTCCTGGGCATCCAGCATTCTTGCAGCCGCCGCCAGGTTTTCCGCCGTTTCATTTTCGAATACATGATTTAACGCCAGTGCTTCAATAAAACGCAGCGGCATTACGTGATTTAGTGCCTGCAAAGTATTTCGCATATTCAAAATCAGTGTTAACAGACGTTTTAAATCCGCGCCGGAAATCTGTGTTCCATCGGCGGTTTCGATAAGTCCGTCCGAGGCCAGCTGGTCCATCAGATAATCGTCCATTTCGCGCTGGTTTTGCAGATAAATCTGCTGTTTGCCGCGTGTCACGCCATAAAGCGGCGGTTTTGCAACATATATGTACCCGCGTTCAATCGCCTGGGGCATGTGACGGTAAAAGAACGTCATCAACAATGTCTGGATGTGTTGGCCGTCAACGTCAGCATCGGTCATGATAATGACTTTGTGATAGCGCATTTTTTCAATATCAAATTCGTCTTTGCCGATGCCGGTGCCCATGGTTGTAATCAATGCACCGATTGTATCCGACCCCAGCATCTTGTCGAAACGTACGCGTTCTACATTCAAAATTTTACCACGCAGCGGCAAAATAGCCTGTGTCTTGCGGTCGCGGCCCTGCTTGGCCGTACCGCCAGCCGAGTCCCCCTCAACAATAAACAATTCACATTTTTCCGGATTGCGTTCAGAGCAGTTAGCCAGTTTACCCGGCAAGCCACCCAGTTCCGGCCCTGTCTTTTTGCGCGACAGTTCACGGGCCTTGCGTGCGGCCTCGCGTGCGGTTGCGGCTTCTATAATCTTATCAATAATAGATTTTGCAATCGCCGGATTTTCATCAAGATATTCATACAGCATCTCGGATACAGTGCTTTCCACAAGCGGTCGCACTTCACTTGATACCAGTTTATCCTTGGTCTGCGAGCCAAATTTCGGGTCCGGAATCTTTACGCTGACGATACTGGTCAAGCCTTCGCGGAAATCCTCGCCCGAGAGGTTAACGTCTTTCTTGTTAGATTTTTCACCGATATATTTGTTAATCGCACGTGTAAGACCTGCACGGAATCCGGCCAAATGCGTACCACCATCGCGGTTCGGAATGTTATTGGTAAAGCAAAGGGATGTTTCCGTATATGCCGTTGTCCATTGCAGAACGATTTCAATATATGTATCGCCAACCTGCTTTATCATCTGAATTGGTTCTTTGTTCAGCAATTCTTTGGATTTATCCAAATACGTCGCAAAACCCTTTAGTCCGTCAACAGAATGAAATTCGCGTTCTTTTTTATCTGCGCCGCGCAAATCTTCCAAGATAATTTTTACATTCGCGTTCAGATAAGATTGCTCGCGCAGCCATGTTTCCAATGTATCAAAGCTGAATTCTGTTCCCGTAAATGTATCAGGTGACGGTTTGAATGTAACCTCGGTCCCGTGTTCAATGCCGGATTTGTTTTCAGAAATCTTTAAATCCATTGTCGGTACACCGTCGGCAAATGTCATTGTGGCTTCTTTGTCGCCGCGCCATACGCGCACCTCAAGCCATGTGGACAACGCGTTTACCACTGATACACCAACGCCATGCAGACCGCCGGACACCTTGTACGCGCCGCCGCCTTCGTTATCAAATTTACCACCCGCATGCAGCTCGCACATAATCAATTCAAGTGCACTGCGTCCCGTATCGTGGTTTATGTCAAACGGCATACCACGACCGTTGTCGCGTATTGTGCATGAACCGTCCGGGTTCAGAGAAACATAAACTGTATCCGCATAGCCGGCCATCGCCTCGTCAATAGAGTTGTTAACAACCTCGTATATCATATGGTGCAGACCACTGCCACCTTCGCCTACGTCGCCGATATACATGCCGGGGCGTTTTTTTACAGCCTCCAGACCTTTTAGAACTTTAATTGAATCACCGGTATATTCGTTGCTAACAGCCATTTAAATTCCTTTCTTTTTTCTATGAAAACAATAGCAATTTCTGGTATACTTAGCAAGGAAAAAGGGGATAAATTGCCATGAAGTTTAAACTGCTGTATTTTGGAGAAATCCTGATTAACCCAAAGAAACGTGCCCAGCATATTTCGGATATCCGTATGCAGTTTCATCCTCAGTTGAAGAAGCTGGTAGAGCATAGTCCTTGGAATAATATGACCAAATACATGATGCCCGGGGCGACAAAAAGTCCTATTACGACGCGTCATATCGGCGGCATTGACTGGAACCCGATTATAACACCGAATTTAAAGCTAATTGCAGAACTGGATATCCAGATGATGCATCCGGAAATTGTCGGCATGACGCGCAGTGATATCGATAACCGTATAAAGACTCTGTTTGATGGTTTAAGGGCGCCGCAAAACGAACATGAAATCGGTGCAAATACACCACGCGATATCGGGCCGATTTATACCTTGCTTGATGATGATCATTTGATAACAAAGCTGTCGGTAAATACCAGTCACCTGTTGTCAACCGACATGTTCTGTCCGGAAATTCCGCGTACGCCCGATACTATCTTTATGTGGATTGATGTAAATGTCCGCGTGGTAGAGGGGACATTGGAAAATCTGCCGTTTATGGTATAAAATTATCACATCCCCAAAATATGTTTTGGGGATGTGATATCAACATAATTAAAAATTATACGATACGCCAAGTCCGTAAAACGCATATGAATTATTTTCTTCGGCGGTATTTCCGTTCGAGAAATGCTGAACAAAAATTTCACCGCCCCAGTGCTCTGTAAAACGATATCCGGCCGATATTTTAAACTGAAATACCAGTTTTGCGCCCAGACGGTCGTTTTCTTTTGCTTGGAATCCAACGCCAACACCAGGGCCGGCGTACCAATTCTTGCCATACAGCAGCGCCACATCACCGGATGCCCATACCATTGGGATTGAAAAATCAGTCCAGTCCCAGCCGTATGCACGACCCATGCCGACTGTTTCGCCAAAGTTCATAGACTGGCGCGCGGGCAGGGTAAAGAATGTTGTCGGTTGCGAATACTGAATATTTGGCAGCATATAAAACGGCACGAATTGCGATGGCGGCGGGACAAGGAATCCGCTGTTTACGCCTTGGCCGATATTAACGACAATTTGATTTTGGGCGGTGCCAAAATATGGGTTCCATTCGGCATGCGCCGCACATGCGACGACCGAAGATACAAAAGCAAATACGATTTTTTTCATAAGTGGAAATATATAATATTTTCGTTTGGGCTTCAACAGAATTTTATTAAATAATATAATGTTTTTGTATATGAATGAAATCCTGGGGTGGGGCGAGTATTATTTTACCTTGCAATCGGAAAATTCTCTGTTATAATCGGGGGCGTTGGCGGGATAGCTCAGCTGGTTAGAGCAGCGGAATCATAATCCGCGTGTCGGGGGTTCAAGTCCCTCTCCCGCTACCAAAAATTCAAACCGACCTTGTGTCGGTTTTAATTTTTGCGAGAGGGGCGGACGCGAAGCCCCGAACAAAGGGGGTTCAAACAAGCAAATAGGTGTACGTGTACACCGGTTGCGCAACGCGCAAATTTGCGAAGTTCCGCGAAGCGAATTCCCTCTCCCGCTACCACGATAAACCGTCCTTTTGGGACGGTTTTTTAGAACCTTTGTTGTACTGAAAATTCAAGCCCCCATTTATCGAACTCGCGTTGCCAAGTGTTTGAATCGCGGCGCGTATAACTTAGCGTCAACGTCGGTACAAAGTTCCACAGGGTTAGTTTATTATTGGGTGTTTCTATACTATCGTATAATAAAATAGACTGCTACAAATTTTCTTAGGAATTTATTACGCGCATATTACCTTACAGGATTATATATTAAAAATCACATTTTTTCAATGTGATTTTTTTTGTTTAATTACAACAAATTAAATTTATTATTCAAAAAAACGCTTTATCATTGCTATTAAGAGTATTAGATAATACTCGCAATCCCAAACAAAGAAGGGAAAAATGTCGTTTGATATATATACAGAAACAGGTTATACGCAATTAACACCAGGTGCATACAATATTATTGGTATAGGTTATGGTGGGGACGGCGCTAAAGGAGGAACTTCACCAAGTGGAAATAATGTAACATCTGGTGATGTAAACGGCGCAGTTGGAGCTGGTGGTGGTGCAGGTGGAACTTATGGTGTAAGAGGAACGAGCACACCTGCTGTGACACCTGGTGGTAAGGGTAATAATGGAAATGGTGGTTCAGCCGTTCTTCCAGCTATTTCGGGCAGTTTGCGTTCTGGCGGTGTCGGTGGAGCAGGTGGAGGTAACACTCCTTATACGGGTCAAGGCGGTAATGGTGGCAAAGGAGTGCTAGATAGTGGCTTGATAATATCTGAATCTACTACCTTGCAAGATATTGTTCAAGCAATACAAGGCGGAAGCGGCTCAAATGGAACTTCACCTAGCATACGGCCGGCGCAAGCGGGTATATCAGGAGCTTATGGCGCTGGTGGCGGTGGCGCTTGGACCTCTGGCACAAATGGGGGTGCTCCAAGCAATCCAGCCTATCATGTTAACGGTGTCGGTGGCGCCGGAGGCATTGGTGGTATTCCTGCAGTTATCGTTGTGCATTTGACACAAAAAGTGCGCTAATTGTATACCCTCTCCGTCAAGTGGCGGAGAGGGTATGTTTATACTAAAATCAAAGTTGTTGAATATGTGTGGAAACAAAAAAAATACTTTACTTAGCTATTTATGTTTATCAACTGTATTGTGCATTGTTTCGTTTTGTCCAGCATGTGCTAAAGAATATAAACATGTGGCCAATAATAGAAATTACACAACCTATAACAAACCCCAGGAACAATTCTCTGATAATAAATTAAATTTTAAACAAAATTTGTATTTAGGAATCGGTGCTGGAAAAAGCGTTTTCACTTTCGGAAAAATAAAAGCAGATTATAAGGACCAAGCTGATGCATGGCGTGCGCCAGGTTCCTTCCAAAAATCGGAATTTGCCAGTGGCGAGTCATTAAGTATTCAGATGTTTTTAGGTACACAGGTTACACAAAACACTCGTTTAGATTTTACTTATTTGCATTATTCAAATTTATCATTGAAAATGAAATCACACAGTCTGTTGCCAATTGATGATAAAGTTACAAACTATACAGACGGATATAAATTTAATAAAGAACCAGATATTTCTGCTGATGCAACTATGCTGAATATTTACTATTATTTAGACCGCCTTATCGGAACATTGAAGATACGACCATATATTGGTGCTGGTATTGGAATGGCACAAAATGTTATGTCTGATTATACCATTTTTGATGGTGCTGCTTATATAATTCCTGAGATGCAAGGTACTGTACAAAAATCAGGAACACCTATTCGGATCTCAAATATTAAAACACGTCATAAGGGCAGCACTGTCGGTAATTTTGCATTTTCTTTTGAACTTGGCGCATCCTATAATTTAACTAAAAATTGCATAATAGATATTTTTGGACGTTATGTAAATTTAGGTTCTGTAGAGAGTGAAGGCGTAGTGTCAACATATAGTTTTTTTACTTCAACATCTGATGACATTCCAGTTGGCGATGCATATAATATAGGCGCACCAGCTGGAGAAACAACATCTTATTATCCCGATTGGAAAGAAAAAGGAAATCTCAACATTGTTGATATTGGACTAAAACTTAGGTTTTTATTCTAATTTACGGGGTGCTTTCGTGTTAAGAAATATTTTTTTAGTTTTTTGTATATGCTGTCTTTTGAATGTCCGTTGCTACGCCGATTGGTGCAAGAAACAAGGCGGCGGTGTAGAACAGTGTGCATCGCACCCAAGTTCTTGGACTGACTGTGGTACGTTTAATGGTGAAACCATATATTGTTTTCCACAGGGTAGTACCAGTGGTGGCAAATCCACGTGTCGGGGGGGCAAACAAGCAAATAGGCATGTGGGAACATGCCGGTTGCGCATCGCGCAAATTTGTGCAGTTCCGCGAAGCGAATTCCCTCTCCCGCTACCAAAAATTCAAACGCCCGGATGGGCGTTTTTTTATGTATAAAGTTTGTAAAAACAGCTGTTTCCGGTTCCGGTGCATTGATTCCAGATGCTGTGGCCGCCTCGCGGCGAGCCGTTTAATAATAATACTTTCATATTTTTTCCCTTGTTTTGGAATAAGTATACTCCTTGGAGTGAGCTCTAGGGCAAGGGATTTTTTTATTTTATTATTTTGTGCCGAACGCAATGTCCATTTTTATGCCTGAGGCAGCTTCCGTATATTGAACCAAGCCTGTCGCTTCGGTTGGTACGCCTGTATCCGGTTTTGGCGCATAATACCCAACGTCCATTTTTGCGCCGGTGTCAGTTATAACCCCATCGCTGTCCGGTGCGGCATCCAGTTTTAGCAAGTTATTTTTGTTTGTGTAATTACTGAACTCTATTGCGCCATTATCCGCGACCTGTATATCGTACCAGTTATTAAATGATGCGCCCAGGGTACTGGTGCCACTTTCTTTGTCAAATGCAAGTGTTGCCGTGCCAGACAAATCTACTATATGCTCCGAGTTGCGTGCATTGCCAACGGCTTGACCTGTAAAATGCACATCATTTGCAATATCGGACTTTTTTATTTTATGCGAAGCATATCCGCCCGCCAACGGTGTATCAGCCAATATTATCTCTGTGCTTTTTTCATTTGTTTGCTTGTCAAATTTCTCTCTTTCTATTGAATAAGTTCCAAAATCCGAATACGACAACCCTAGTTTTTTTCCCGCTGAAATATATATCAGTTTATCTACTATCGCATTATTTTCATAATTCCTGATTTGCGCCCAGTTATTTTAT
>JAIDLK010000044.1 GCA_029051085.1 Alphaproteobacteria bacterium
CCCCCCCGCCCATTCCCGCCGTGAGTCCCGGCGGGGCGGTGGGTATGATTTCAACCGCAATGCGTACGCAAAAGCGCAGCTCTGTCAACGATGATGTGATACAGATTGTTACCGGCGTGCGCCAGCTGTTGGGGGAATTCGATGATTATTCACATATAAATAACGCCACAATATTCGGGGCCATCGGTATGTCGGCCAAAAATCCGTATGGTGGCACGTATGAGCTGAATGTGGACCCGTCAAATTCACGTCAGTTTATTGTATCAATTAACGGTTTGTCTGAAGGCGATTGCAAGTATTTTGTTACCAAAGCCTGGTCCGATTCGATTGGATATCAGATGTCGGGCGGTACCCAGGGCGGGGCGGCAGGCAACTGTAATGATGCCAATGGCAGGAACACTGTTTACATAACATATGGCGAATAACGTATATGGCACAAATGGCGACGGTTTCACAGGTTGAGGATGGTGCGCGGCTGCATCGGTGGTTTTTGCGCCGGTATCCGTCGCTGCCGATGCGACAGTTTTACAAGCTGTGCCGCGGGGGACAAATTCGTGTGAACTCATCACGTGTGGCAGGAAACGAAATTTTGCGTGCCGGGGATGTCGTACGTATTCCGCCGACCTTGGCCGGATATGCTGTTGTGCCAAAGAAATCCGAATCCGGCGAGACTTTTTCTTTAACGGATTTGGAAATGCTGCGTCAATGTATTATCCATGATGACAATGACATCGTCGCGTTTGACAAGCCGGCCGGTCTGGCGGTTCAAGGCGGGACGGGCATACGCAAGTCTGTTGATAAAATGGCGGCCGCATTGTTTCCATATGACAAGATTGCGCTGGTTCATCGCTTGGACCGCGAGACCAGCGGTGTTTTGGTTGTGGCAAAAAATCAGTCGGCGGCACAAAAGCTGGCGGCCCAGTTTCAAAATAAGACCGCACAAAAGCAATACTTGGCACTGTTGCATGGCCGCGTGTCGCCACCACATGGGACGATAGATAATTATATGGTAAAGGGTCGGGTGTTTGATACGGCCGTGCGTACGAACGATGGCACAGGCCAGCGTCCGCAGCGTGCGATAACCGATTATACCGTACTGACCCAGGCCGGGATGCTGTGCTGGGTTCAGTTTGCGCCAAAAACGGGGCGCACACATCAGTTGCGAGTGCACAGTGCAATGTCTTTGAATGCACCGATTGTTGGCGATAGTCTTTATGGCGACGGGGCGACGGATGCGGACCCGGCGCTGCAGTCCATTTTGGCGACAAACAATCTTTTTCTGTTTGCCCATAAGATAACATTTCAGCATCCCGCCACCGGACGGATGACAACGCTGCGTGCACAGTTGCCCGAATTTATGCGGCCCGTGGTGGGGCTGTTGGAGCTAAAATTGCCTTAAAGAAAAATGCTGTTTCGAAAGAATCTGTTTTTTACGATTGCACGTATTGTCTCCATATTTTTTATGGGGCTGATTGTGGCGTTCGTTATTGCGTTAAGTCAGGTTAATCTGGAAACATTGCGCAGTGATATTCTGGGGATTTTACGCGGTGCAACAGGGCTGGATATAGAAATAGAAGGTGCGGTGTCTTGGAAGTTCTCGCTGCGGCCGCGGATAGAGCTGCATCAGGTGCGCGTGCGAAATGCCGAATGGGCCACTCATGAATATGCATTCAGTGCAGAGACGATTGATGTGACGCTGGATTTGCTGTCGTTGATGCGTGACAGGCCTACCATTAAAAATGTAAAGATTAATGATGCCGCCGTATGCATTGAAAAGAATCATGACGGCCAGTATTCAATAATGCCAAATCGCGTCGATAATGACATGATATCGGATGTCGCACAGACGGAAGAGGCGCCGGCGGAAACGGTTCAGCCAAAGTATCCTTTTGCCGATCCGGGATTGGGTGGCGTGACGGTTAAAAACCTTGAGTTGCATTTGTTGGACGCAAAGTATTCTTTGGCCGGATTGGATATACGATATGTACCGCGCGAGGATGCACGGGAATATGCCGGCTGGATTAAGCCTGCGGACAAGGTGTATCCATTTATCGTCTCGTATTCGGAATACAATGACGAACGCAAGATATATCCTGTTCGAGTTGCAATATCGACCGGTGGCGAGGCGCTGATTGCAAATGTGGCACTGGAGGGGACAAGCCTAGTTCCGATTGATTTTGTTATTGCGGGTGATATTCCCGATATTGCGGCACTGGGTGCGATGCTGAATCTTGATTTGGCGCCTATGCCGACAATGTCCATCAATCTGGCCGGTGGGGTTAATCGCGGGAAAATAACTTTGCGAAAGTCAAAAGTTCTTGTGCGCGGCAATGAAATCTTTTTCTCCGGTGATTATGACTGGACCAAGAAAAGGACTACCTTTAATCTGAATCTGGAGGCGGGGCGAATCAATCTGCTGGAGCTGTTTCCGGAACTTTATTAGTCAACG
>JAIDLK010000045.1 GCA_029051085.1 Alphaproteobacteria bacterium
CTTGAGTTAAATTTATTCTAGTCCGAAAGGAACAGACCCGCAACAACTATTTTTAAGAAACAAGGCCTGTAAAAACTTTGGCGCGCCCTGCAGGACTCGAACCTGCGACCTGCGGATTAGAAATCCGATGCTCTATCCAGCTGGGCTAAGGGCGCACAAAGTACATCTTATAATAAAAAATTATCAAATTCAAGCCGATTGACAAACTATTGCTTTTCAAATACACTATTAACTGGACCGCAGGGATGTGGTTCGGGGCCGTAGAAAGCCCAGTTCATTCGGTGCAAACGCATCGTTATTCCGCATTGCGGTGCTTTTGCGCCGTTGTATCCCCGATATAATCGTCGGGGGGCTGTCGTTATACAACAGGGTTATCCAAAAGCGACGGGAATCGTTAATGAACTGATTTTTCTAACCCCCCGACCACCAATTACGCTTGGTGGTTTTTATATACAAAAAATGGGGATAAAAATGAAAAAGCAAATATTATCAGCAATCATGGCAGCTGTCGTCATAACGGGCGGCGCATATGCCGATCACAGGCACGGCCCGCGACACGAATGCTGGCGCGACAGCGAATATGACGACCACTGGGCTTATTACTATTGCGGCGACCAGGCGGCCAAATGCGACGGCAAAAAATCAAAAAGCCACGATACCGTTTTCTGGCAGTATCACGGCGACCATTTTATATTTCAAACAGAACCCCACGACACATATTGGTGCTGTGGCGGTACAACAGAATCGGAAGGCAAATATGTAAAATCCGCCCACTGGATTACCAACACAACCACAGAGCGCGTGAGTATTTACGGTGGAACATGTAATAAACTGATACAAACCGACGCATGCGGCGGGCAACACATTATAGAATGTACCGAACCGGACACATGCGCTCCAGGACAGCTATTACGCAACAGGGAATGTATAAAACCATGTGGTGCCGACGAAGCATTTGAAAGTTCTACATCAAACACCTGCATATCATGCGAAGCAAACTTATACCAGGGCCCATCACTTGACCGCCAGGTATGCATAAAATGCGACCAGACCAGTGAATTTTTTAACCGCGAAACAAAAAAGTGCGTAAAAAAAAGCAGTCTTGAGCAATACTCGAAACAAACAATGAAAGAATGCTGGCGCTGTCCGCAATCATTTTACGCCGATTGCATCAAAGAAATGAAAAAACCATCCGACCAGCGGGGCTTTGCAATAAACAACTGGCAAGAAATAAAAAGAAAATGTCACTTGAAATAAATTGGGAATAAAAAAGGCCCCAAGGGGCCCTTTTTATTCTTTTATTTTATTTTTTAAGTGAAACAGCTCAATAAACATATATATGTCTGAGGCGGCATACAGCAGCAGTATTATCGCCAGAATATAAATCATTGTAATCGCACCAACCATTGGAAAGAACATCAGCAATATCGCCAGCAAAAACAATACCGCCGCCACAGTCAAATCCATCACATAATGACCGACACGCGCTCGCGCCATGTTTATTGCAAATATAAGCGCCTTTATCGCCTTAAATAACAACAGCGCGATAAACACATATACAATCCCCATAAAAGAATCAACCGGATATGCGCAAAACAGCACACCCAATATTATATTTACCAGACCAAATATAACATCAATCCAGCCACCACCCGGCGCACGCGATACCATAAACCCTGAAATCGTACGATACAGCCCGAATAAAATCAACGCAACGCCGACAATAAACGTCATCATTGACAGCATGGCGACGGGTCGAAACACTATCAATATCGCGGCAAATCCAAGTAGAGCCGCCTCGCATATCAGCAACGGTGCACTGCGGTTATACAGATTTTGAATATACGCAAACATCGGATTCGACGATGTGCGGCGCGGTGCGGTACTTTTTGTATTTTTGCTTTTTGGTTTTGGCATAGCAATCCCCCCTATTCTTCTCTTATCACCTGCATTATACCACAGCACCGCCATTTTACCCTTAGGCACTTATTCCGCGCCGTAATCGCCACAGCATGCGAAGATATATAATCCAATACAAAGGCTTTGGCAGCCGATGAAAACGCGCCAGCGCAACCGCAATATTTTTCATTATAAAATGGTCGTTACGCGGCTGAAAGACACCGTTTGGAAACAGTCTGCGGCGCCACAGAAATTCAATCACAGCCAAATCTTTGACGCGCGCGGCGCTTGGTGCACGGCCGCCCGTCAGCTTGTTATACTCCCGTAAAACAGAACGAAACATTCCGGAATTGCGCCCCAGATAACTTAACACAAAATCACGTCCACGTTCGTAAAGGCCCCCGCTGCAAAAATCAAATACGCCACATAGTCCGCCATCATCGGCAACAACGGAATTTGCGCCTTTCAGTCCCATATGCACGAAAACAATATCTTCTTTTTTCACCGGGGCCCCAACTATACGTTCGTAATTTCTGCGAAAGAACTTCATTTGCCCCGGCGTCATGAAACGGTTTAAAAAATCCGCAATTTCATCAATATCACAATAAGGGATTCCGCCCCCGATGCCGGGAACCGCCCGCTGCAGCCGCACGGCGTCAACCCCGTGTAGCTGGGCTAAAAAACGGGCATAGCTGCGCGAAAGGTTGCGCTGGCGAAGCGGTGACCATGAAAATTTATGCCACGACCATTTTCCGCCCGTTATCATGTCATGAACAGCGAATACAATATCCCCGTCCCGAACAATATTCACACTTGGAATCGCAACGGATATATTTGGCCGTATAAAGTCACATAATGCGGCCTCCATCTCGTACGCGGCTGCATTGTGATGCGGAAAACGACATATTTTTGCCCCAACCTTAAATGCGGTTGAATCTGTACCGGCGCCGACATATTTTACCGGCTCGCCCGGAAATCTTTTCTCAAGATACGACTGTATTTCCGCTCTGTTCATTACCTGCGTCCTTATTCTTTATCCGTAATTTTTATTCCCAAATTTTCCGCACTAAGCTTTCCTGTCGCCGCCAAAACCGCAAAATAAGCCGATACTTTCCCATGGCGCGCCTGACTTAACGACACGCGCGAATTTAGCAACTCCTGCTCGGCGTTAAGAACATCCAATACCGTACGACGGCCACGCGCCTGTTCTTCGCGCGTCCCGTCCAGCGCCAACTGATTTGCCTTAACCGCCGCCTGGGCCGCGGTTATTGCATATGTCTGGGCATCATAAGTATTCCACGCCTGGCGCAGATGTTCAACAATTCCACGCCGTGCATCAACCGTACGGTCCTGAATTCCGGCGACGGTATGACGCACTTTTTCCACATTCGCCGACGCGTTCCCTTTGTCATACAACGGCATACTGAAATAAACCCCGACACGCCCGTCACGAACATCGTCAATAACCGGAATGTCGTTAAGCTGCATCGCAGATGCCTTTATATCCACCGACGGCAGTCGCGTTTTGCGCGCAACAGTGATATTTTCGCGAGCCGCCGCCTCTTGTGCATTAAGTGCAACAATCAGCGGATGATTCCGCATCGCATATTCTTCGGCTTCATCAACGGATTCGGGGAACAGATGCCGCACCTTGTCCAACGAAACCTCTGTGTACTTATCCTCTGCCTTGCCGTATATGCGGCGGAAAGTCTCCTGCGCATTGTCATATTCCGCCTGGGCCTGGGTCGTTTGATACTTTGCCCCCTCAAGACGAGCCGAGGCCTGGGCAACGTCGGTTGCGGTCAAAACACCCACATCCTGCTTTTGGCGACACAGGTCATAATACTCCTGTAAAACACGCTGATTATTCTTTTTCAGCTTTAAAACTTCGTCTGCATTCAAAACATTAACATATGCATTTATCGCATCTAAGAATACGTCCTGCTGTGTTGCATACAGCGATGCCTGGCGCGCGGCAACAATACCTTTTGCCCCCTTTATCTTTGCCATGGTGGAAAATCCCTGAAAAATATTCTGCTGGAACGTGGCGCCAATCTCGGTGGGCACGGTATCAAAAGTCTGGTCCATAAACTTGGTCCGCGCCAGTCCCGCATTCGCATTTATCCCCAGATACGGCTTTGTTTCCGTTCGTGCCGCAGCCAGCTCGCCGGATGCGACACCGACGGCGGCGCGCGCCTCGGCGATTACGGGATTGGTGTCATAAACCCCTTGGAGTGCGGAATACACATCTGCATGCGCCGTCCCCAGCATTGTCACAAGCGCCACCAAATTAAAATACAATATGCCTTTCATCTTTCTTCCTTTCATTACAGCGTGGCTTTAAACTTTTTAACAGCCACAACCCATATCAATATCCCGACCAGAATCATTACAAACGAATGCTGGGCGAAATAAGACCAATCCGGTCCCTTTAAAATAATACTGCGCACCATATATGAATAATGACTAAGCGGATTTATATAGCTGATGTATTGCAGAACCGTCGGCATATTTTCCGTCGGAATCAGCGCCCCCGACAACATTAATGCCATAAACGCAACAATTACAATCCCAAGCAGCGCCTGTTGCTGATTCCGTGTAAAATTCGCCAGCAAAACGGCAATCGCCGCCCCCGGCACACAAAACGCCAAGAACCCCAGCACAAACATCAAACCCGACCCGACAAACGGAATACCGAATACAATCAGCCCGATTAACAAAATCGACAGCATTATCAAAAACGCGACCAGAATATATGGCACAACCTTGCCGATGATAATGTCATACTTTGACACCGGTGCCGATATCAGCGTTTCAATCGTCCCGGTCTCTTTTTCTTTTGCAATTGAAATAGTAATCAAAATCAATAGCGCGACAAACACCAAAACCGCAATCAGCGAAGGCACCATGAACCATTTCGTATTAAGCTGGGGATTGAACAGGATACGCAAATCAAACGCAATCGGCGACGCCGGCAGATTATATCCGACCTCGCGGGCCGCCTGAACAACCACACCCTGCAGATAGGCTTCTATACTTTGCGCCTTTAATATGTTCATGGAATCAATAAGAATCTGTATTTCGCCTTCACCGCGCACCAGCGCCTTGGTAAGCCCCCCGTCAGGCGCAACAATCGCGACATCTGCACGCCCGCTTTGCACCGCGGCGACCGGATCTTTGTCCGTATCCGGTGCACGCACGAACCATCCCGACCCGATTGCATGATTATAAATCTTTTCCATCATGACATCGTTTGTTCCGGCATCCACCGCAAGACGCAGATTTTTTGCCTCAAGTGTTATCGCCCCGCTAAGCACAACCAGCTGAACCGCGGGCATAACCATAACCGCCACCAGCAAAACCGGATCGCGCAACAGACCAATGATTTCTTTCTTAAAAAATCCCCAGAATTTGTTCATTCCAACGTCCTTTTGAAACGCACCAGACATGCCGCCATAAGTGCCAGCGCCTGCAGCCCCAGCAGAGCAAACAACACCCACAAATCAACCATTGAACTGCCTTTTAAAAACTGGTCGCGCGTTATATCCATATAAAAGCGGGCCGGAAATAACGATGAAAAAAACTGGTATCCGCGACTCATGTATTCAACCGGAAACACAAAGCCGGACAACACCACTGTCGGTAACAGACCGATAATACACGCGAACTGAATTGCAACCTCTTGCTTGTGCGTTGATACGGATATAAACAGCCCGATTGCCAGATACCCCAGAATAAACAGCAGCGTTCCCAATATCAGCGTTATGTAATGCCCCGTAAACGGCACGCCAAACACAACACGCGCAACAACAAACACCAGAACAAAGCCGACAAAACTAAGTATCGCATATGGCAAAACCTTGCCCAGAATAATTTCCAGAGATGTTGCCGGTGTCGACAATAGCATTTCCATCGAGCCGCGCTCCCACTCACGACATATGGTAAGAGTCGTCAGCATAATCGCCACCAGCGCGATAATAACAGCGGACAGACCGGGCACCGAAAACCAGCGTGAATTCAACTCGGGATTAAACAGATAGCGCGTCTTAAAGGACAGGCTTTTCGTTACCATACTTTGCGGCATATCCAAAATTTTTAAATAAGCTTTTTGATTTATCGTGTTCAGATAGTTTACCACCGCCATAACAGATGAATTGTCCGCCCCGTCCAACAGCACCTGAACATGCCCCGTGCCACCGCCCAGAACATTCTTTTCAAAGTCCGGCGCAACGGATACCATGACACGCGCACGCTCGTCTATAATATCGGCGAACCCGCGTTCAGGATTGTCTATTGAAAATGGCCGGAAATAATTTGAGCTTGCAAACGTTTCCAGCAGCTTTCGCGAGCTTTCGGTCCGGTCCGCATCATGATATGCCATATTTATGGACTTTACATTGAACTCTATGGAGTTCCCCAAAATAAGAACAATCGCCAACGGCAGCATCAGCGCCATCAGCAAAGTAAACGGATCGCGGAATATATGCTTGAATTCCTTGGAAAAGATTGCGCTCATTCGACGCATGGAAAAACGCATCATCTATTCTGCCCCTCAACCAATCTGATAAAAACATCTTCAAGTGACGGCTGAATTTTTTCAATTTCAAAATCAGCCTTAAATCGCCGCAGGGCCGCAGTGGCATTCACGCCATCTTTGAATTTGACATGCCAGTGCCGCCCATACGGTTCGCATATCTCCATATCATCATCCGGCGACAGAAGATGCAAGCGCCCACGCGGCGTAAAATTATACAAAGAATCACCAAACGTTTGCCGCTTCAGATTCATCGGTGTATCAATCGCAATCAATTCACCCGCACGCATTAGTGCGATACGGTTGCAATTCTCGGCCTCGTCCATATAATGCGTTGTAACAAACACTGTTTTGCCAGCCGCGGCCAATTCTTTAATCAGACGCCAAAAACGATTGCGTGCGACCGGCGCAACACCTGCGGTCGGCTCGTCCAGGAACACTATTTTCGGGTCGTGCAACAGCGACACGCATAAGGCCACCTCTTGCTTTATACCGCCGGGCAAATCCCTAACCACGGTATTCAGGCTTTCATCAAATCCGATAAAGCCCAGCAGACGCTCACGGTTCGCCAAATACTCCGCACGCCCCAGCCCACGCAAAGAAGCGGCAAAATCAAAATTTTCCTTTACAGACAATCCGTCATATAACGTAAAGCGCTGTGACATATAGCCCACTTTTTGCTTTATGACATTTTCGCGTCCGGCCACAAACTCTTCCCCGTCAATTATCACGCGCCCCCGACTGCCCGGCAACAGACCGCACAGCACACGGATGGTTGTGGTCTTGCCCGCACCATTCGCCCCCAGGAAACCAAAAATCTCGCCCGGGACAACCCGAAAAGATACGTCACGCACGGCAAAAAAATCGCCAAATATAACCGACAGATTCTGTACATCAACAATCGGCGATGTCATTTTTCACCCCCGCGTTTCAAGAAAAATTCATCAAAGTTGGCACATCGATACCGCGTCAGCAAATCACGCGGCTCACCGGCCCCAAGAACACGTCCCTGCTCCATCAAAACAACTTCGCTACAGCGTTCGGCCTCGTCCATGTATGCCGTTGTCATAATAACCAAAATACCTTGGGCCAGCGATGCATGCAACAGGCTCCAGAACTCACGCCGGCTAATCGGATCAACACCATTTGTCGGCTCATCCAGCAACATTACTTTTGGCGAACGCAACAGCGCACACATCAACCCCAGCTTTTTATACATCCCGCCCGACAAATTACCCGCCGGCCTATCCAAAAATTTATCCAGTCGCGCCAGATGCAGCAGCTCCTGCTTTTTCTGAGCATATTCCTCATTACCAATGCCATAAAGCTTTTTAAAGAAATCCATATGCTCGTCTATCGACAGGTCGGCATACAAGCTCTGACTTTGCGGCATATAGGCAATATGCTGTGCAAAATCGTTAAATTTCACCGGACGCCCATCCGCAATAAATTCAATATTGCCGGCATCACTGCGCATCAGCTGCAACATCAGCCGAAACAAAGTTGTCTTCCCGGCACCGGCCGGCCCGATTACCCCGTACAGTTTGCCCGTCTCGAACCGCATCGAGACACCGTCCAAGGCCGCTACGCTTTTGAATTTTTTAGATACATTTGAAATATTTATTTCAACTTTATTCATCAACCAAAGCGCTCTCTATTGTCATTCCGGCCTTTAGTGTTAAATCGGCATTATCAAACAGAACTTTTACGCCATATACAAGGCGCGTACGCTCTTCTCTGGTCTGTACATTCTTTGGCGTAAACTCCGCCTCTTCACTTATTTTTACAATACGCCCCTGAAACTGTCTGTTATCCGCCTCCGGCAGAATGCCAACCACCGACTGCCCGATCTGCAACCGATGCAACATGGTATACGGCACATAAAAATAAGCCCATATCTCGTACGGATTCGCCAGCGATATCAATGCCGTTCCCGGCGCAACAACCTCACCCGGTTCACGAAAGCGGGTTATTACAATACCATCCATCGGCGCCGAAACACGACACCACTGCAATTTTAAATCATTATCCTGTTTGTTGCGCGTCAAAACATCAAATTCCGCCTGAGACATATGCCCACGCTCGGACAAAGCCTGGGCGCGCCCGTAATCATTGTCAATCTGCTTGGCCAGAATTTTGTATGTATCGCAGCTAAGCTCCATCAACGGCTGCCCCCGGACAACCGTATCTCCTTCAAAAACATATACGTCTGATATATCGGATGCCACGCGCGCCGCAACAACAACCTTTGTAGTCTCCAGCGTACCCGCATACATAAAAGGCCCCGTTGTCAAAACATGCTTTAATATCACAACCCCGGCACACAGCGCAGCCACACACCCAACAATAATAGCCGTACGACGAGCTTTCTTTTTTCTTGTCCCGACTTCATCTGTTTCCACAATGTTTTCAACCGGCTTTTTATCCTGCTTTTTTGCTTTGGCCATGCCCCTCTCCTGGTATGTAATTTTTAGGATTATTGTCGTTTCATAATTATTACATTTTTTAATAAAAATTCAAGCATGCATTACAAGAATAATAACCCACGAGAAAAGATAAGGATAAACAGCCATATCAGATTAACAAAAATCCGACACCTTGCAGCACATTTCAAAGATTCACTGGGATTTTTTTAGAAGCCATCTTAGAAAAACGTTAAATTATTTCGACAAGCATTCACATATTTGGAGCGTTATCAGATATTGCCATCGGCGCGGTACATTGATTTCCAAATTAGTTTTGATATAATTGGCATCTGCACGATCGCTGGCATTGTTGGGTTGTAGATTGCTTTCCAAATTGGTTTTGATATAATAACTCTTCGTTCAAAACCGGCATATTAGCAGTTGTAGATTGCTTTCCAAATTGGTTTTGATATAATCGGTATAAGGGTAACTCGTAGTCAAACGAAGTTGTAGATTGCTTTCCAAATTGGTTTTGATATAATTGCAACCGGTTCGCGCAGTATTCTTTTGCTGTTGTAGATTGCTTTCCAAATTGGTTTTGATATAATAGTAAGGAGATTTCATAAATGAACATCAATGTTGTAGATTGCTTTCCAAATTGGTTTTGATATAATCCGATAACTGTTCTACTGTGTTATCGCCAAGTTGTAGATTGCTTTCCAAATTGGTTTTGATATAATCCGAAGGCCGTTGCCCTGTCTTCGACATGGGTTGTAGATTGCTTTCCAAATTGGTTTTGATATAATTGAATAGCCATATAAAAGATTTAGAACGTGGTTGTAGATTGCTTTCCAAATTGGTTTTGATATAATTGTCAACAAAATAACCCGCTGAACATAGCGGGTTATTTTGCAATCTCTTAAAGAAAAACTAGAACATAACAAGTTGCTTTGCCCCTATTTTTTCTTGTTTTTTCGATTCACCAACGAGAATCTCCATATCAGCGAACTGCTTTTCTGTTACCGTCATTAGTCTAACACTTCCACTGGGCGGAATCAAGCATTTTAGGCGCCCCGCATGCTTTTCAACCTGGGCCACTCCCTTGCAAATTCTTGAATAAACAGACAGTTGCATCATATAGTAGCCGTCCTTTAGCAAGGCGTTACGAAATTTAGACGCTTGTTTTCTATCTTGTTTTGTTAGTGTTGGTAAATCAAAAAATACTATCATTCTCATAAATCGTTCCCCGTATTGCGCCATTACTCAAAATCCTCCATATTCAATATAGAAACTCCAAAACCGGCAAATTTAATAAACGACAATCCTTTTGTCTGAATGCCTTGGCCAATGATGCAGCCATCATTTCTGCACATTTTAGCAATGATATGGCTTCTCCATTCATATTTCCATTAGCCAACAAAACTGATATTAGTTTGTTTTTTAATTCCGGCGTTAAATTCGAACAGTCAGACAAATCTAACTTAGCCACACAATAATCTACAAATGGCCGCAAAGGTTCCATCATATCATCAACCAAGTTAAACTGATTTAACTGATTATCATGATGAATACCAAAACACGGCAACAATCCGGCGGCAACGATATTACGTGCAACACATCCACGCACAATGGCATATCCGTAATTTAGCGCTTTATTGATAATATTCGCATCATCACGACGTGTAAAATCACCAAATAGCAATCGCCAATATAGTTGCGCCGCATAAGCCTCACGATTATCACTATCGCCACTTTGAACACGCTTTGCTATTTCGCTTAATGCATTTTCTGTTCTCAACGCACACAATACAGCAGATTGATTCAGAATCTTTTGCTGCACCACTGATTGCCAAATACGCTTTTTTAATGGTTCACTGGCGGCAACTTGAATATGTGCCATTTCTGAATAACGCGAGTTATCATGAAACGGGAAAAAAGTGCCCGACGGCAAATGCGATGCATCACAAGTCAGCAAAACAACGTCATTTGCGGCAAATTCTGACAAAACGTGCCCTGTTAATTGTACAAAGCCCGTTTCCAAAACAACTACCGACAAGTCCTCTATCGGAATCGTTGTTCTGGTATCATCTGATTCATAAAATAATTGCTTTTGCTTTACTGATAATTTACATGGTTTCGTTAGTTGAAGGATTCGCCACCCCATTTTTATTCCTTTTAGGTTGCTTCCTTCCTTTTCTTTTTTCTGATTGCGGTTTTATGGCACAGACCGGCGCACGACGTTCAGATTTTATCTCTGACATATCGCCCAATACGCCAATTTGAAACTTTTGTAAGTTTTTGAATGTACCAACATTCAATTTCTTTTGCGCATCACGCTTTTCATATCTATCCGCGGTTTGTATCTGCTTTTTCGCCGCTTCACCACTACGGGTTTGCTTTCGCATAGCATCGATTTCTTCTACAATACCGTTAGGACATACAGCCCGCAACTTGCCATCAACGCAGTCCTTAACCTTGCACAGAGTCCCGGCTATTACGATAAAATCATTTGGTTCAAAGGTATCTGTTCTAACTGAAAATACCGCCGCATTATCCGCACTTCTTATAATAAACTGTCCAGCAGGCATATTGCATTGCACTATATACCCCTCATATACTTTATCATCTGCTGTCGTAATCTTTATATAATCATCCTTGTGCAATGTCATAACAAATTCATAGGTATCATCAATTACAGCAGGCTGCTGCGCCTTGGCGGGCTGCGGATAGAATATATCTTGGCGATTTTTATCAACCGTATCCGCAACAAATATTGGAACAACCACATACTTGCCGTCTTTTTTAAAGATATCCATGCGGAACATATTATCTTTATCAGCACGTCCACGCGGCAAAATCATACTACCCTTGTTGGATTTTGGTGAATTTATTGTATCTTTGTGTGCAGAGCCCGTTGCCTTGCCGCGTACTGTGCGTGAAACAAACACGTCATCAACGGACCGCAAAACATCCGCCCGAAACCCATCCCATGGCTCTCGAATATTCTGCTTTAAGCTATCCCACCAAGGCTTGCCTTTTTCGTTACGTTTATTTTCAAACAATCCTGATATTGTCGATAAATACCTTACCATACCCGGCGTGGCGCATGCGATAACAATGGCGTCTTGGGCATGATGTCGGTCTGATTCTGTACGTGATTTTTCCAATCCCCATTGACCACGTAAATAATGCGTCAAGGCCCCAGCGCGCACATCAACCCGCAAGTCCGGGAACGCGGTATTTAAAATCTGGCGAACATAACGTGCTGCATATGCGTTGTCATTTGCATTACGTTGCCGAAAATCATCTTCGGAAGCTTCAAAATTTTTATTTAAAAGATTAGAAACTTTACTTGCACCTAATCCCGATTTCAGCGCAGACACGCGCCCGACAAAATCATCCCAACGTTCAGTATTC
>JAIDLK010000046.1 GCA_029051085.1 Alphaproteobacteria bacterium
CCGTGTAACATTTCGCCCGCACAGCGGCCGATGGGAGTTAACCACCCAAGGTGACGCATTCGTAATATCCGGAAAAAGCCTTCATGATTGGTTCCCCAAAATGGATTTGCGCGCAATCGCAAACGATGAATATTTCGTATCCGGCCTAAAACATGGAGATACTATATCAAATTTAACCATACGTATTTTGGGCCATGAATTTACGGGTTCCGCGACCGGCAAAACGATTACGTTGAAAACGGATACATTAAACCTGGATGCCTTGACGGACCAAGACTTTATCGATAATTATGACGAGATGGAATTCCTGACCGATGCACCGATAATGCTGCCATTTGGTTTGGACGTTAATATATCATTACAGGCGGACAGATTGATATACAACGGCGATGAATACAGCAATTTTGTCTACAGTCTAAAAGAAGCAACCCAAACATTTTCCATATCCGACCGCAACCTGGGAAATCTGTTGGCAATAATATCCAAGGACAAAAAAGAGTACGATATTTCCGTCCAAGCCAGCAACTTTAAAATCAGCGGCGCGCTGTTGTCAGAGAACATGCCGTTGAACATATCGGACACCCGCATCACGGGCGAGGCGGCAATTCATACATCCGGCCAAATCGCACATGACATATCACATAATATGAAGGGCACCATCGACGCTGTATTTTCCGGCGGATATATAACAGGCTTTGGTGTTGACGATTTCTATGCATCGGCCGCCGACATAACGAGCCTTAACGCGGAATATGCCATTGCCATCGCATTGGACGGCGGTCGTTCCGCTTTAAAGGATTTGAGCCTGAAAGGAGAATTTGCCGGACGTGATTTTCAAACAACCGCACCGCTAACAATTTCAATGCGTCACGCAACCGCAACAGGTGTACTTGAAATATCGGACGGCGGCATGCGTGCAAACTTGGATGTCACGCTGCGCGGGACATCACCCGCACCGTCACAGATATCTCTCCAGATACTGCCATCGGGTGCACACCGCTATTCACTGTCGGAAATAATGAAGAATTTTGACGCATCATTCCTGCGCGAATTTATTGCAACACACAATAAATTTTAACGTGATGCATAATTTTCAATACCGCGCATAAACGCACGGCGTGATATCGCGGCACCGGACGCATCGGCATAGTATACAAAACGTCCCACACGCACCGAGTGATAACCCGCGGCATGAAATTTAATCCGCCTATGGGCACGCAGCAGTGTTTTGTTATACCCTATTAAATCGGCTCGATGACCGCGCAGCAAATTTGTCGCCATATCAAACAGTCCCCGCGAATCATACGGCGCATATAACAGACCGCCCCTCTTTACCAAGCGTGACATATTATATTTCCCGGCCCCCGCCGCCAGCGCTTCTTTCTGATAGGGGCTTAAACGCAACATATCGGACAACTTTTCCAAATGCGAATCCATATTTACACTCTCCATATATAAAAAATTATATATGGGAAAAAATTGTTGCCAATAGGTTTGATTTCTTACAAAAAAACACCTGTCAACCGACAGGTGCTTTATCAATATCAGCCTTTCTTGCGCACTTGGATATGAACCTCGCGCAGCTGCTGTTCCGTTACCTCACGCGGGGCCCCAAGCATCAAATCCTGGCCGCGCTGATTGGTCGGGAACGCAACCACTTCGCGCAGATTATCCTCGCCCAGCATAATCTGAATCAAGCGGTCGACACCGAATGCACATCCGCCGTGCGGCGGGGCGCCATACTGGAACGCGGCATACATTCCACCGAATTTGGCCTTTACATCCTCTTCGCCATATCCCGCAATTTCAAAGGCACGCACCATCGTTTCCGGATTATAGTTACGCAGCCCGCCGCTGCAAATCTCGGCCCCGTTCAAAACCATGTCAAACTGGTTTGCCTTTATCTTCAGCGGGTCGCCGTTCAATTCACCACGCGGCAGCGAGAACGGATTATGTCCGAAGTCAATCGCCCCGGTCTCTTCGTTCAATTCATAGAACGGGAATTCCTCTATCCAGCACAAACGGAATTCCTTGTCATCAATCAGGCCCAAATCATTACCCAGCTTGATGCGCAGCTTGCCCGCCGCCTTGGCCGCGGCATCGGCCTTGTCGCAAACAAAGAACAATGTTGCACCGGCACCTGCGATTTCACGCAATTTTGCAATACGCTCTTCATCCAGTTTTTTTGCAACCGGACCCTTAGCCTCGTCACCGAATACGATATAGCCCAGACCGCCAAGCCCCAGCTCTTTAACGGCATAATCCCCCAGCTTGTCAAACCAGCTGCGCGGCTTATCCGCAGATGCAGGCGCAGGTATCGCACGTACGACCGCCCCGCTTTCTATCGCATTTGCAAAGATTCCAAAATCGGAACCACGGAATATTTCCGTTACATCGGAAATTTCAATCGGATTGCGTAAATCAGGCTTGTCACAGCCGTACTTTAACATCGCCACATCATATGGTATATGCGGAATTTCCGAACAAATCTTTGCCCCCGGAACAAATTCGCGTATCATCGCCGGAATCAGCTCGTTACCCACAGCCTGAATATCTGCCAAGTCTACAAAAGACATTTCCAAGTCCAGCTGATAAAACTCCAACAGACGGTCGGCACGCAAATCCTCGTCACGGAAACATGGAGCAATCTGGAAATAACGGTCAAACCCCGCAATCTGCAACAACTGCTTAAATTGCTGCGGCGCCTGGGGTAATGCATAAAACATTCCGTGATGATGACGGCTGGGAACGATATAGTCACGCGCCCCTTCCGGACTGGATACCGTCAAAATAGGCGTCTGAAATTCAGAGAATCCCATATCCCACATCTTATCACGCAGGAACTTCATTACCTTGTTGCGGAACAAAATGTTGTTATGCAAAGACTCGCGGCGCAAATCGATATAACGATGCTTTAAACGCAAATCTTCGGCCACGGTGTCATCGTCGCCAAATACCTGGAACGGCAATACATCGGCATTGGTTAAAACATCAAATTTATCGGCCTTGATTTCAATGGCACCTGTGGGAATTTTATCGTTTACCGCCGCCGCATCACGTGCAACAACCGTACCGGTAATAGTTATAACGGATTCCGGGCGAATTTTTTCCAACGCCGCATCCCCGCCGTCAAACACACATTGCGTAATTCCATAATTGTCACGCAGGTCGATGAACAACAGGCTGCCATGGTCGCGCTTGCGATGAACCCATCCGGACAGCGTCACCATCTCGCCCACATTGGATGCATTTAATTCCCCGCATGTATGGGTTCTATATTTTGATTTAAGTGATAACATTTTGGTCCCTTTATCGATGATATCGGGGGCGCTGAGACAAATCCCTGCGCGGTGCCACCCCGGCTTATAACTTCAACACATGCGCACAACCACTCGGTGGGTGTCAGTCACGTCATCATGAGAACGGCGCAATACGGCAAAATTATAAACAAAAAATAACCGTACGCAACAAAAATACGCGCACGGAAAGAAACCGGCCAATCGGCCGGTTTCTTTCCACACTTACTGTCTTATTCCACCAAATGCAGAATCAAATTCAACCTCACGGCCGGTTGCATTGTCTTTAAACTCTGCCCCGACGCGATATACGACCTCTGACGCAACGCCAGCATCGCCAAAGAATTGCCCTGTTGCATAATTGTCATCTACCGCCATGCCATCAACACGGAAATCCGCCGCAACATTGCCACCACCGGCCAGTGTTATCTTGCCGGTCTTATCCGCCGTCACATCATACCAAGGATTGTCCGCTTTCGAGAAATTCATAGACAACATATGATTTCCCGCCGCATCCACAACCAGTTTTGCATCGTCCGTCTTTGACACCTGGTTCGCAATACGTCCGGGCATATCCGCCTCTATATACGCAACAGCCGTACCGACATAGGTTGCCCCCTTTGCCAAATCGGCGTTTACCATCTTGTCCGTACGACCACCGGTAAAGACATAAAAATCACGTTCTGTCTTGTTGGCCTCCAGCTCTGTCTTCTGGGCATAGCCAAAATCTGCAAACTGCAAACCCGCCTCGCGCCCCAGCGTCGCCAGATTCAAAACATGCGTTTCACCGGGTTCCAAATATTTGTACTCGTTCTCACCCGTTTTTGCATACATATGACCGTCAAGTTCAACCGCCGTTATATTCCCGGCGCCATCCAGTGTAAATCGAAATACATCGCGACTGAAATTATCACCGCTTTCCGCATTGCCGCCGTTCCAAGACTGCGCCGCGGCCGGCATATCAATCGCGGGCTCGACCGGACTGGGGACATAATCCGAATGATGACCGCCGCCGCTATGACACGCCGCCAGTCCCAAAACACACACCAATAAAATATATCTTTTCATACTTTCCTCCTTTGCTAAAACCTTTGTTGCATTGTAAATTCTATGGCCGTCTTGTCAAATTCGCGCTGCCATATATTTGAATCACGTCGCGTATAGCTGACGGTTATTGTCGGAACAAATCCAAATACATCCAGCTTGTTGTTGGATACAGACATCGCATACCGGTGGGTAAAATCACGCTCTTTTATCTGTGTCATATGGTTGTCTCGCACCGCCCATCGCGCCGCATCATACCAATTCCAGTATACATCCGGTCCCGCATATACATGAAATCCCCACGGTAATTCCGCCCCCAGCCCAACCGCAATTCCCGGCGACCAATAAGAATACATATCGGCCGCGGCAACTTCGCGTGATATCCCGCCACGCAAAACGGCGTACATACTTGAATTGAACGAATAGGTCAACCTTATGTTTGCAGAATAAGTATGCCCGTTCAACAGGTCGTTATACTCATCATATTTATTATCCATTATTCGCAAATATAAGCCACCTGACAAACGCCGCGTAAAATCATAATTGGCATCCACACGTGCCCCGACAGAGCGATTATAACGTTCCCATCCATACCAGCGACGGGCCCCAACCACCCCCAGCCATACGTCGCCGCGCGTCCATACATATCGCGGCCCTGTTGACAATGTTAAATACAAATCGTCATATTGGTTTTTATCATAAAAGTTTGAATATATATTCGCCTCTGATTTCCAGCGCCATACATCGCTTAGCTTGAACTCATAATTCCCACCCAGCATCAGGTTTACGCCAACCGCGGCTTCCGGCGCATCCAGCGTACGACACATCATACCAAACATGGTCATTATACATTCCTGACCGCCGACCGAGTTGTTAATATTGCTTTCTGGCGCGGCCCCGAAATTAAACCATACGTTCCAGTTTTTATTCCGCCGCACCACATAACGGTAATAGTTCATAATATGCTTTGCATCATCGGACAAGTCGTCACCCGCCATCGCCAAGCGCAAATGATAATCGGCACGCCGCCATTTTTTCTGATGCATATAGCAAATCGCCAATTCAAAACGCACACGCGCCAACCCCGGATACACATCCAACAACGCCTGATATATTTTTATCGCCGCATCAAAATCACCCTGTTTTTGTGCCATTTGCGCCAACAGGAAACGCCTCTCTATCTCTAACGGCGCACTGCCGGTATCAGGCATTTGCCGCAGGATTTGACCCGCATGCTCAAAATCACCGGCACGCACCATATTGCCCGCCATCTGAACGGCATCGGTCGCGGTCATTGTAATTTCGGCGGCGCCGACCGACATCGCATAAAAAAATAAAAACAAAACGGCGATGAATTTTCGCATCTGCGCACGCCCCTCTTTCTTTTAACAAAATGGTATCTCAACGCATCACAAAATCAAATAAAAAAACAGACGCATTATGCGTCTGTTTCAAAACCTGGTGCCCTAAGCAAGAATCGGACTTGCGACTCGTCCTTACCAAGGACGTGTTTTACCACTAGACTATTAGGGCATGTGCCCGTTAATTATACGGGCGCGGTCCAAAAATGCAAGGATAAAATGCGCACCTATTCTATACAGCAATTTACCGCATTTTTGACCCAGTTTTTAAGCTTTCCCATTGATGTCGGGGCCTTGTCGGATGCCGCCACAGCCACATCGGATTTTGCCGCCGCTCTTTTTTCCTTTGGCATATATTTCAAATCCGACGCGCCCCCCAGCATACCCATATTCAGCCCCCAGAACATGCAGTACAGACCATAGGAATCATCAAACAGCGCGTACGCCTGAGCCTTGTCCCCGGCGGCCAGCGCCTTGGTTCCCACTTCAAACAAACGCATACTGGACGCCAGCAAATGCTTGGATATGCACCAAACCTCGCCCTCGTATGACGGAATAATTTTCTGCATCATGCGCTTGCGCATTTCGCGCACTTCATTTATCTGGTCGTAAAAAGCGGTCTTGCCTGTCTTGGCACCGGAGAACATCAGATGCTCTTCGATGGAAATCAGGTTCATAATTCCAATCGACAAATCCTGATCCGATGACAAATCCTTTGGATTTACCTTTTTTGCCGCATCCATCTTTTCAACAAATTCTTTTACGTTTTTTATTTTTCGCATTATCTCCTCCCCTTTATCTGCATATAGTCAAAATACCGCTGGCAATCGCCAAGACAACAACCGGCAGCACAACTTTTTCAAAAGGAAAATGTGCATGACCGCCATTTTTTTCTTTCATGAAATCGTACAGCTTTTCCGTTAATATAAATAACACCGCCCCCAGAACAGTTCCAAACAACAGCGGATCTATTTTAAAAAATCCGAAATAGCTGCACGGACTGTATTTCACCTGGCCGATATAAGCAAAACCGATTGTTGCAACCGATGCGGCTAAAACAATCGCATTGCGCCCCCAAAAACGCCAGCCTCTTTTATCCATAAACTTTATAATCCAATAACCCATAATCGCCAAAAACGCACCCACCCACAGGCCCGCAACAGCATCAGGCACACCCATACGCCGGGTAATAGGCAGCGCGGCCCCAATCGCCACCGTGCATATCGGACAGGCCGGATTCGCATACACCGCCGCCGGCATTATCGCCATAAGCGCAACAATCAGCTTTCTCATAAATTCCCCTTTCTTTATATATCAAAAATAATATGTATAATAAATGATACATATCAAAAAGTCAAATAATATTTGCCGGCCAAAAAAATAAGTGCTATCATAAACAACATGGAATTACCGGACACCATTATCAAAAAGCAGCTGCCCGCGCATATTATGGCGCGTGCGTCACGCGGCATCGCATACATATCGCATCCGCTGCGCCTGCGGATACTGGAATGGCTGGACGTGAACGGCACGTCATCCGTATCGGCGATTGCACGCGGCGTCGGGACCGAACAAATGATTGTATCACAGCACTTGCGCAAAATGCGCGATGCCAATCTGGTGCGTACCACCCGTCATGGAATTTTTATTTACTATGAAATAAACGAAGAATATCCGGCCAGTATATTTGTATGCCTGCGCAAACTGTTCGGTCACATGACGGACCAGCTAAAGTTCTTGCGCGATGATTATCGTGAAATATTACCAAGCGATTATACGACAATGGCGGCGAACAGAATAAAGCTGTTCGCACATATTGACAAGATGCGGATACTGGAATATCTGATGCAACACGGCAAAGATTGCGTATGCAATATCGCCGCGGGCGTCGCCCTGCCCCAAATAAAAGTGTCGCAATATTTAAAGAAACTATCCGATGATGATTTCGTCACATCATACCGCGCCGGTCGTTTCGTATATTACTCTGCAACACCCGGCGTGCACCAGACCGCCATCGGCTGCATTCACAAACGCTTTGAACAGACCGGCGAAGAATTTTAAACGGGCCATCAGGCCCGTTATTTTTTACCAATACATCTCTCTAACTTTGCGACGCAGTCGGCGCACCGGTATCAACGAAGATACCGCGCGTGTCACAGACCGCATGAAATAAGAAAATCTGCTATTGGGGATTTTTTTATCCGTCTGGCCGCGCAACCATTTGGTACCGCCGTATTTCGGAGTATTTTTTTCACGACTGATAATCTTTACCATTACCGCATCACCCGGCGCCAAGCGCTTTAATTTATGTTCCGGATATCCGTATGCACGACCACACAACAAAAAATCACGCGTCGCCAGATAAGCATTCAGATGACTTTCATCATCAACCACCGCATTGATTCCGTTTTTAATATCCCTTTGAACATTTTTGGCCAGCGCGCCGCACATCTCTAAAAATGCATCGGCCGTACCGCCGTTAAACGCCCCGCATACATAATGCCGTCCAGTCCCATACGGAACGTACGCGGTGCTTTCTTTTCTTCTTTCATAGGGGAAACCATCTGGCGTATCACGCCAGATGTCGCCATGGCGACCGGGATGCAGACTGGCGCACAGACCGTTGTCCCATTCACGCGGTGCGATTTCGGATAAATCGGTCGGATTTATGAATTTGAAATTCGCATTGAAAAAGAACAAGTAATCAAATTTCGACAGTTCTTTCTTATGACCGTAAAACATTTCAAAACGCAACAGACTGTCATACGGCCATCCGCGTTTTGTCGCGGGAATAATCGTTACATTCGGCGCACGCATTGCATCGGTCGGATTATCGGTCCATATAAAATAGTGCTTGTCCGCATGCAGCAGGTTCCGCTCACAGCTTTCATAAAACTCGTCCCAGAAAACAGTATACCGCCCCAGCGCAATATATAAAATACCAACCTTTGCCATGCCGCACTCCTTAATTTTTTTATTTCAGCACCAACGCCAACCCGCAATGATCCGTCGGTTTATCCGCCAGACGCGGCCCCATGTCGATTTCACATGCACGCACCATATCCGCGGCAACCTTGTTACACAGGAAATAATCCAGTCGCAACCCCTGGCGATTACCGACCGTATCACGACCACGATATCCGTACCAGGTGTAATCAACATCATCCGGGTGTAATCCGCGCCACGCGTCAACCCATCCGTCCGCCAGCCACCCGCGCATTATCGCACGTGCCTCTGGTGCGGCGATTGCGATACCGACATAGTTCGCAGGCTTCCACACATCACGGTCTTCGATTGCAATGTTAAAGTCACCGCCGATAACAACCGGTTCGGGCGAATTTATGTATTGTGAAATATAATCGGTAAACGCATGCAGCCATTCCAGCTTGTACGGAAACTTTGGTGAATCCACCGTGTCACCGTTTGGCATGTATACGTTTATAATACGCACACGCCCATCAATAACACATTCGATAAAACGTGCGTTTACATCCGCATATCCCGGCATGCCGCGCGTTACATCCTCTATTGAAAACTTGGAAAAGACAGCCACCCCGTTCCAGCTTTTCTGGCCGAATACCTTTATATTATATCCGTATTCATCAAACAGGTTATAAGGGAACGAGGCATCTTCAACCTTCAGTTCCTGAACCATGATTACGTCGTATTCGCCCCCGCGTAAAATGTCAATAAAGCTTTGCGCATGTGCACGTATGGAGTTAATGTTAAGTGTCAGAATTTTCATATTTGCAATATTCCCTTTGATGGTTATAATAATTCCTGTCCAATATAAAAACAACAAGGAATTTTTATTATGAACATGTATCAATTGCTGGAAAAAGCCGCCGCCACATGGCCGGACAATTTGTTCCTGGTCCGCGAAGGGGTAACATTTTCCGGATTTGTTGAACTGGTTAAACGTCGTGCGGCCGAACTGCATGCGGCCGGTATGAAGCGCGGCGACATCGTGGGTGTACTGTCGCATAATATTCCCCAGATGCCGACAACCATGTTTGCAATATGGTATCTGGGCGGAACAGTTTTGCTGCTGGATACTAATTTAACACCGTTTGAATATGACAACATGACATCGACAACCGACTGTCATATGGTATGTGCGGAAAAATCGTTCTTTTACAAGACCAAGAAGTTCAAGTTCTTTGACATTACCCAAGAAGACGGCAAGGCAAACGGTCGCCTGAAACCGGCACCGCTGGAACCGTTGGACGTGGCGACACTGTCGTTCACATCGGGTTCTACCGGCAAGCCAAAGGTCGTACCGCTTACCCATTTTAATTTGATTGAATGTTCCAAGTCACTTGACGACATGCGCGATTATATCGGACCGGGTGATATTATGTACGGTTTTCTGCCGATGTATCACATTTTCGGTTTTGCAGTCGAATTGCTGGCAACGCTGCACTATGGCGCGGGTGTATTGCTTCAGCCGACCGTTAACCCAAAGGAAATCATGGCGGATTTCAAAAAATTCCGTCCGCATGCAATTCCGGCCGTTCCCCGTTTGTTTGAGGTTATTCGCAACCGTATTATCGATACGGCCAAATCTCAGAACAAATGGTGGCTGGTAAACACGGTTTTGAAATATGGCAAATTTTTGCGCAAAATCGGTTTGGGCTTTATCGTAAACCGCGTTCAAAATCAAATCCGTGAAATATTCGGCGGGCGTGTATCGCTGCTGATTGCGGGCGGTGCCGCGACCAAGCCGGAGGTTGAAACATTCTATGAACGCTTAGGCATGCGCTTTATTCAGGGATATGGCCTGACAGAAACCGTCGGCCCCGTATGCATTTCCAAACCGTTAAAGAAACGTTTTCCGTTTGCATTCGGTGCACCGACAACAAACAACGAATGCGAAATCCGCGACATGAACGAAGACGGCGTCGGCGTTCTGTGGATTCGCGGTCACCAGGTGTTTGGCGGATATTTAAACAACCCTGATGCAAACGAGGTTGTATTTGACGAACGCGGATTCTTTAACACCGGCGACATGGTTTCAATGGATAAAAACGGCGAACTGCACTTTGCCGGCCGTAAAAAACAGGTTATCGTTCTGGATTCCGGCAAAAACGTTTATCCGGACGAGCTGGAGGCCCTGTTCATGAAAATCCCGGGTGTAAACAATGTTGCGGTATTCGAACACAAGATAAAGGATAAAACCGTTGCATACGGCGTCTTTAGTGTTGAACCGGACATGACAATGGAAAAGTTGGGCGCGGCAATCGCGAATGCAAATAAAAAGGTCGCCAGCTATAAGTGGGTGACACACTTTGCAATGACAACGGACGAACTGCCGACGACCAGCACGCAAAAGATAAAACATCACGTCGTGCGCCAGAACTTAATCGACGGCAAATATCCCATGCGCAAGGAATAAAAAACAGCGCAATAAAAACACCGGGAAATCCCGGTGTTTTTATTTGTTTTGATTAAATTTGCGAAACATATTGCGTTGTCGTCGGTACACACTTTCCAACATGCGTATCATCATCATTTTATAGCCCATTATAAACACGCGCTCCATTATATCATATGGCAACATAACACGGCCACGCTCATATTCATATAATTCATCCGGCATTATTCGCAGTGTTGCTGCCGCCTCGTCCAGGGGCATTTTACATTTATTACGCGCATGCCGCATTGCCACGCCCAGACGCGCGGTTGTTTCATCTATTTTTTTCATTTTTTCCTCCATTGGTTTTTATAAAAAAACATACCGCCGTGATGAAGGGCGGTTGGAGGTTCATAACTACACAAACATAGTCCCGCTTATTCAAATATATCGCAGGCCTCCAACCATGGTTGGAGCATGTTTATTTGTGGAGGTTATGACACCTCACACCGGGTATCACCCGATGCGATGGAAATTATAACAGAAAAACCGCGAAAAGCAAATATTTACTGGATTGCCACGTCGGCGCAGACGCCTCCTCGCAATGACAGTCATTCCAGACTCATTGTCATTGCGAGCGATAGCGAAGCAATCCAGTAAATCAAACAAAAAACCGGGCATACGCCCGGTATATTAATAATTGGCCAAACTGCGTCTTTCCATCCATGCGGAAATTCCCGGCACCAGAAACAGCACCACCCCCAGCATCTGCCAGAATGCAATCCCGCCGATAATGGAAAAATACATTACCATCGGGGAAATGCCCGTCGCCCATACGGCGACGTAAAGCAGTATCGGAAAGTACGTCAGCGCCAGCGCAATCACGCCCAAAATTAAATTGATGAAAAACGCGCGCAGCAGCATTCTATGCTTCATGCGTAACTTCATGTCCTGTTCTTGGATAAAATCTTTTTTCATTGTTTCTCTCTTTGGTTATGGACACATTATACCATAAACAAGAGATATATTAAAAACGGAATGTAGTCATATATAATACTGGATTGCCACGGGGCTGCGCCCCTCGCAATGACAATGTGGACAATCCGGGTGTTGCATCACTATTGTCATTGCGAACGTATGTGAAGCAATCCAGTGATTTAAATAAATCTGCTCATATTACTGTGCGCCAGTGCGATTGCAATCGCATCCGCCTCGTCCGGGGTCTTTGGATTTGCCGCCGGCAATAAAATGCGCACCATCTTGTCAATCTGGTCTTTTGATGCATGCCCGGCCGATGTCAGTGCCTTTTTTATCTTGTTCGGCTCATACTCATAAACCGGAATATCGCGGGTTGAAACCGCAACAATTGCGGCCGCACGCGCCTGGCCCAGAACCAGTGTCGTCTTTGGATTGACGTTTACAAATATAACCTCGATAGAGCACGCATCCGGCCGGAAAGTTTCGCATAATTCAGACACGCCGCGAAATATTATCGCCAGACGTTCCGGAAACGATAATTTCGCCGGCGGCAGTATAACGCCGCTGGCGATATATTTTCGGGCCGAGCCATTGCTTTCAATCACCGCCCAGCCCGTATGTAAAAGCCCGGGGTCAATCCCCAAAATACGCATTATTATGCCGCCGCCGTAAATACTTTCTGAACGTCGTCATTTGCATCCAGCGCATCAACCAGCTTTTCAATCTTTGCATACGCTTCGTCGTCCAAATCCATCGGCATGTTCGCAATCCATGTCAGCTCGGCCTGTTCCGGCTCGCCCAGCTTGTCCGCCAGCGCTTTCTGAACCGTGATAAAGTCATCAGGCTTGGTTGTGATGATAAAGCCCTCTTCGGATGTTTCCAGATTGTCCGCATTCGCATCCATGATGATTTCCATCATTTCATCTTCGGTTTTACCAATCGATGCCGGATACATAATCTGACCCGCGCGGGTGAACATGAATACAACGCTGCCTTCTTCACCCATATTGCCGCCGTTTTTGGCGAAAATATTGCGAACCTCCGGTACGGTGCGGCGCGGATTATCCGTCAGCGCCTCTACAATTACCGGAACCGCGCCCGGGCCGTATCCTTCATAGCGTACCGCAACATAGTTTTCGGTATTGCTGCCCGATGCTTTGTCAATCGCGCGCTTGATATTATCATTCGGCATAGAGCTTTTGCGTGCCTGCAGAATCGCAAGTCTTAAACGCGGATTGTTATCCGGGTTCTTGTCCCCCAGCTTTGCCGCCATGGTAATTTCACGTGCCAGTTTTGTAAACAGACCGCTGCGTGCGGCATCAACTGCACCCTTTTTATGCTGAATGTTATGCCATTTACTGTGTCCACTCATAATTTGACCTTTTAATTATATTGGATTAAAATTACCCCAAAAGGATAGCAAATGATTGGCAAATTGCAAGGTATTGTTGATTACATCGGCGACGGTTTTGTAATCATCATGGCGGGCCCTGTGGGATACAAGGTTTATACCCCCGAATATTTAACCCCAAAAGAGACCGTATCCCTATGGATTGAAACGGTCGTACGCGAAGATTCGATAAGACTGTTTGGCTTTACGCGCGCATCTACGCAAAACCTGTTTAACATGCTAACGGCGGTATCCGGTGTCGGCCCAAAGGTTGCACTGGCGATTCTTGGCACGATAAAGACAGACACATTGATTTCCGCCATTGCGACCGGTGATGCAAAAACAATCGCAACCGCGCCGGGCGTCGGTAAAAAAGTTGCGGAAAAAATCATCGTTGAGCTAAAGTCCAAGGTTGGCGGCGCATCACTTGATTTTGGTTCTGATATGGCCGGGGGCGCATTGTCTGATTTGCTCTCCGCGCTTGAGGCTTTGGGTTATCGTCGCATGGATGTTGTTGAAATGGCCCAGAAACTGGTTGCGGACAACCCCGGCACAGATATTACAAAACTGGTTCCGATGGCACTGAAAAGCATAAGCGGGAAAAAGTAAATGAATAACGATACGATTTTTGCCCTGTCATCGGGACGCGGGAAATCCGGTGTTGCGGTTATCCGAATATCGGGGGATAATTTGGGCGACATGGCCGCAAAGTTCATCGGTCGCACACCCATGCCGCGACGTGCATATTTTGCAAACCTGGCGGATAATGCCGGCGATTTGATAGACCAGTGTTTAATAATATACTTTGCCGCACCGCATTCATTTACCGGCACGGATGTAATAGAGATTCAGTCCCACGGCGCAGACGCCGTTATACAAAAAATATTCTCATACCTGATGGAAAACGGGGCGCGTATGGCAATGCCGGGTGAATTTTCACGCCGCGCCTTTTATGCCGGGAAAATGGATTTGACAGATGTAGACGGTCTGGCGGCGCTGCTTGATGCGCGCACGGATATGCAGCGAAAATGGGCGCTGCGCTCGCTGGCGGGGGGGGATGGCAAAAAGTATCAGTCATGGCGCCACGACATGATTGACATATCCGCATACGCCGCCGCAATTTTGGATTATGATGCCGATGATTTGCCGAAAAACATCGGGGAAACACTGCGGACGCGCACAGAAAAGCTGCATACGGAAATCACGCGCGCATTGTCACACTATAATGCGGCGCGGGCCGTTCGCGGGGGAATAAACATCGTACTGGCCGGGCGGCCGAATGTCGGCAAATCATCACTGTTCAATGCATTGGTCGGCGCCAATCGCGCAATTGTATCCGACATTCCCGGCACAACACGCGATATAATATCCGCCGATATCGATATTGACGGATACCTGGTCCATTTGATGGATACGGCCGGACTGCGCGATGCCGCCGGGGACGAAATTGAAAAAATCGGCATTCAAAAAACACGCGATGAAATGAATGACGCGGACATTGTCCTGCGCGTGTTTGATGGGCCGACCGATATAAAACCGGCCGACAACGAAATCGTGATTATAAACAAATCGGATTTGAATACATCCGGCACAGGCCTGAACATATCGGCAAAAAACGGCACAGGTATAAACGAATTGATAAATACCATACGTGAAAAAATAAAAAACATAACGGACGGCGCGGACGCAGACGTTGTGTTAAACGCACGAACAAAGACACTGCTGGAAGAAGCGGCCGACAACCTGGGCGCGGCATTGAACTGTGGCGACAATTGGGATATATTTGCCGAACATACACGCCGTGCGGCCGACAGTATTGGAAAAATACTTGGCACAATCAGCGCGGCCGACGTCATGGATGCCACATTCGGTCAGCTGTGCCTGGGGAAATAATCTTTACTGGATTGCGTCGCTATCGCTCGCAATGACAATGAGTCTGGAATGACTGTCATTGCGAGGAGGCGTCTGCGCCGACGTGGCAATCCAGTAAATATTTGCTTTTCGCGGTTTTTCTGTTATAATTTCCATCGCATCGGGTGATACCCGATGTGAGGTGTAGTAACCTCTTGTAACTTTTAAACTCCACAACTGGTTGGAGGGCTGTGATATACATGAATAAGCAGCACTATTGTTACAGTAGTTACTAACCTCCAACCGCCCTTCATCACGGCGGATTTTTGTTTGTCAAAAATATGGAGGAAAAAATGAAAAGCATAGACGGACCCACGGGCCGCATCGGCGTTATACTGCGCCGCGCACGCACCACGTGCAACATGAGCCAGGAAGAGGCTTCAATACTGTTACATATAACCCAACAAGAAATCTGCCAGTTGGAGCGTGGCACAACGCAAATTCCCGCAGATATTATAGAGCGAATGTTTTTGCTGGCCTATAAATCGATGCGATTGCGGGTGCTCGAAAATATTTACAAGCGTCGGCGTAAAATATATCGCAAAATAAAGGAACTAAAAAAGAGTTAAAAACAAAAAAACCGCCCCAAACAGGGCGGTACTTACTTTCTAAAACTTATCTTTGCCACCGCATCACGGCCAAAATATTTGTTTATACGGGCCGTAATCTCCGGCGCCATATAAGAAAGCTGTAACGTAAACGCAGGATTCGCGGGCCGCACAACAACATTGTATTTCCCGTTGCGTGTTTTCCTTATTGCGGCAAGGCGCGCAATCGATGCAATCTCGGGCCCCATAATCGCATCCCAGCGTCCCGCCAAATCCGCATCGGACGCACGCACCCCCAGTATTTCCATCAAATCGCCCAGCGCACCGGCCAGTGTCCCCGGCCGACCGCTGCGCCGTGACATCTTATCTTCCGGGTTTGACATATTCATACACCTTTGGCATCAGGATAAACATCTCACCCTGGGCATGCTGGCCATGGGCGTATTTATAAGCCTCGTCACCCTTGCCAAAGAATATGTCCGCACGAATCCAGCCTTTGATGGCACTGCCCGTATCCTGGGCAATCATCAGGCGACGAAACGCACGCCCGTCTGACAAATTCGTATTCACATACACCGGCAGCCCCAGCGTATATAAATCTGTATCCATCGCCACGCTGCGTATTTTTGACAACGGCGTCCCCAGTTTGCCGATTACATCCGGCGGTACGGATTCATAGAAATATACATAACGCGGATTTTTATAAATTACATCTTTGGCCAGTGCCGGATTCGCCTTCAGATGGCTCCACACCGCATCGGCCGAATATCCACCGTCGGGCCGGATGCCGCGCGCGCGCAGTTCTTCGCCGATTGACTTAAACGGCATGTCGTTAACGGCGGCAAAGTTCAACTTTACATCCGTACCGTCTTCCAGTTTTAAATTACCACTGCCCTGAATCTGAATGTTCTGAACATCAACGATGTTCGCCCAGTACAGAACGCGGCCAATCTGCTTTTCAACAATGTCTTTTTTCGCAACGCCCTTGTAATTGCGCCCATCTGTCGGAATACCCATTAACGGCTCGTTACATTGTGCCGTTTTTGTCCGACATGCCGGAATTACAGGCGAATAATAACCGGTATATGTCCCGCGTGACGCCCCGGTGTCGGTGTGAATCTGATACGGCTGGAAATTGGATTCAAACCATGCCCGCACAGTCGCCGTATCGGCCGATGCCGCCGGCAGATTTTTGCACTTTTCCTCAAACAGCGCACGGTCGGGCACAACACGGCCGGTATATTGAATCTTTGCCTTACAGCTATTGCGGAATGCCTGTAACGCATATCGCACATCATCATCACGCCATCCCGGCAAATCGGAATAGGAAACTTTCTTTAAATTGGACGGAATAACAGAATTATCACCGGTACTGGTATACGTCCCCCCCACAGGCGACAAATCACGACATGACGCCAGCGCAACCGCCATACCGGCACACAGCGCCATACGCACCAGTAATGTTTTCCCAAAAGTCATTTTTTGTTATCCCCCCACTTGTAAAAGAACTATGATAATGCTATATTACCATAAAACGATGCGTAAAAAAAGGAGCAATCGCAATGGCAAAATTTAACATTATCTCCCAGTTTTTAAAAGACATTTCTTTTGAAAGCCCGAATGTCCCGGAACTGTTCTTTAAACAGGACAACGGTCAGGCAAAGCTGGAAATCAACATTGACATTCAGATAAAAGGTGCGGAAAACAACCTGTTCATGGTTGATTTGATTACCAAGGTTCATTCAAAACTGGAAGCGGGCGAAAAAACCATATTCTTGATTGAATCCACATATTCAGGCTTGGTCCAGATGGAAGAGGAAAAAGACGAAGAAGCCAAAAAGCGCACATTGTTGATTGATGTTCCGACAATGCTGTTCCCGGCGGTACGTGGTCTAATTACACGCTTAACATCTGAATCCGGTTTCCCGACATTCGCGATGCAGCCCGTGGACTTTGCCCAGCTGTACGCCCAGAAACAGGCGGCCGCCCCGGCAAATGCATAAAAAAGTTACAAAATATAAAAAGCACCCAAATGGGTGCTTTTTTTCCAAAACATGTTAGCGGACTTTCTGAGCAGCCAAGTTTGCAATCCATAAGCAACCTTTTCCGCCTTTTCCACCGATACCGCCAGTGCCATTTACACCTGCACTTACAGTGCCTCCAACGGCGCCGTCTGTTCCTGCTTCCCATGCGCCGCCACCACCAGAACCTCTAGAACCGGCAATTCCTGCCTGTGCTGGTCTAGAAGACGGTGTGGTACCGTTAGATCCATTACCGCCACCGATTCTTTCGGCTAAGGTCGCAACAGTAATTGCTGAAACATTTTCATCTGTAATATTCCATTCGTCAGCACTTGCGCCTTTTCCGCCCTTGCCACCAGTAGTAACTTCTGATGCGGAATTATTGCCACCAATGCCACCGTTTCCGGCAGTGTGACCAGCTGTTGTGTTCGCAACACCCTGGGTTGAGTTTGCGCCGTCATAGAAATTACCTTTACCGCCGATACCAACAGGTTGTAAAGCTATGGTACCACGTTGACCCATTGGGCCACCAGCACCGCCCCCACTTGTACCAGAATAAACGCCATTGCCTAAAGAGTTACCCCCGTTTTTACCATTGCCAGCTTCTGCTTTTGGTATAATCAGATCCAACAAAACATTTGACGGATTGAAAAAGTCTTTCATTATAACAGAAGTCTCATTTTCTGTTATCGTTATTCCAACTGTTGTCATTGTGGTTAATTCAATGTTTTGTACGTACACATAAGCACCGGCACCTCCACCAACGCCATTTGCGCCGTTTACTGGATTTCTCTCCGAAGCACTTGTATCGTTATTTTTGCCGGTTGCCTTGTTACCATCTAATCCATCGCCACCCGGGCCGATCGCGATAATTTTATATGTTCCAGGTGCTAACCCAGCAGTATCATTTTTTATGTATTGTGAAACAGACATATCATCCTCCTTTGGATAATAGAAATTGAT
>JAIDLK010000047.1 GCA_029051085.1 Alphaproteobacteria bacterium
TCAGCACACTCATATCTTTCATTTTTTATTGCCTTTGGAATTTAAACGGGGGTGGGTGCCCCTTTTATTATTTTTTGCTGTTTTCAATCGCAGCGCCCAAGATGTCGCCCAGCACAGAGCCGCTGTCGGCCTGGTTGGCGTATTCTTTGACCGCCTGCTTTTCCAGCGTTACCTGTAACGCGCGGATAGACAGTTTAACGGTGTTGCCTTCAACAGAAACAACAGACGCTTCGACTGTGTCGCCGATGTGGAACTTGTTTGTGTCCTGTTCGGCTTTTTCGCGTGACAAGTCTGTGCGACGGATAACGCCACGGATTTCATTCGGCAGAGCCAAAATCAGCTCGTCCGGGGTTACTTCGGAAACTGTGCCGGAAACAACAGCGCCTTTTTTGATGGCGATGTTTTTGCTGTCCGCGCTTTCCGTCAGCTGCTTGATACCCAATGTAACGCGTTCTTTTTCTGGGTTGATGTCCAGAATTTTGGCGGTTACTTCCTGGCCGCGAACGAACTTTTTCAGTTCTTCTTCATCCAGTTTGTTCCAAGACAGGTCAGAGATGTGAACCATGCCGTCCAGTTCCGGTGTCAGTGCAACGAACAGACCGAATTCAGTTGTGTTCTTAATCGGGCCCGTTACAACGTCGCCAACATTGTGTGTTTCGGCAAACTGTTTCCACGGATTCGGCTGCAGCTGCTTATAACCCAGCGAGATGCGGCGCTTTTCCTGGTCGATGCCCAGAACAACAACGTTTACATCCTGACCGTTCTGCAGAACTTTGCTCGGGTGGATGTTTTTGTTTGTCCAAGACAGCTCAGACATATGAACCAGGCCTTCGATATTGTTGCCCAGGTCAATGAATGCACCGTAGTCTGTCAGGCTGGATACCTTGCCAGAGATTGTGTCGCCAACGTTGAATGCGCGTGACGCTGTATCCCACGGGTCTGCTTCCAACTGTTTCGCACCCAGGGAAATACGATGGGATTCCGGGTCGAACTGAATAACCTTAACCTTGATTTTCTGGCCGACGTGAACCAGTTCACGCGGGTGGTTAACGCGTTTCCAAGACAGGTCTGTTACGTGCAGCAAACCGTCAATTCCGCCCAGGTCAACGAATACACCGTAATCTGTGATGTTCTTAACCGTACCTTCGATAACGGCGCCCAGTGTGATGTTCTTCATCGCTTCGCGCTGTGCGGCGGCGATGGAGTCAGACTGAATCGCGCGACGGGAAACGATTGCGTTTGTGCGCAGTGCGTCCATTTTCAATACGCGGAACTTGTCTTTCAGGCCAATCAGAGACTTTGCGTCGCGAACCGGTTTGTGGTCTACCTGAGAAGACGGCATGAATGCGAATACGCCACCCAGGTCAACTGTAAAGCCACCACGGACAACGTCGATAATTGTACCCTCCGGGTCAATACCTTCGGCAACTGTCTTTTCCAAATCTTTCCATGCTTTTTCAGCGCGTGCCTTGGTGTATGACAGAACGGCTGTACCTTCGCGGGATTCATAACGTTCAACAAAAACGTCGATGATATCGCCGACAGACGGAACAGATGCGCCGAATTCTTTCAGCGGAACGCGGCCTTCGGATTTCAGGCCAACGTCAACCATTGCGAAGTCACCGCGAATGTCTTTGACTGTACCCTTGGTTGCATAACCCTGCAGTGTTTCCTGTGCGCCATAGTTCGCATCAAACATTTTGACGAAATCTTCGCCAGACAGGGGGTTAAATAAATCTTTGGATAAATCTTTCATAAAGAATGTATACAAAGCTTGCCATCGCCAAATTATTTTTGAAACGGCGAGGTCTTGTGGGGTTAATCGGACTGATTTAGCGCCCACCCGCAAAATCTGACTGATTATACGTTATCTTTTTTGTAAAAGCAAGATATTTGTTGACAATTAGCGTATCAGTGATATTCTTATTGGCATGTCTATCTATTATTTAAAAAAGTATTCTTTCCATTATCCTTTTCGTGAAGATGATGGAACACCGATGATGATGTGCACCATTCCTGTGGAGGCACAGGTAGAAATGTATCGGAGGCGTTTCGGTCGGGAGCCGCGGTCTTATTTTGATTGTGGTGCGGCCACCGGGGTTATGGTTGCAATGGCGTCAAGAATGGGCTTGCAGGCAACCGGCATAGATGTGCGTCGATATAATCCAAATCATGATTTGGCGTATTTGACAGAGCCCTACTTTGCCCGTGGGCAGATAAAGATTTGCTCCATTTTGGATGCGATGCCTGTTCGTGCGGATTTGGCATATTGTAATGGTACGCTGACCTATATGAACGAGGTTACGCTGCCATTGGCGCTAAGTAAATTTAGTAATGTTGATATGCTGATTGCGATTCATAATACGACCGAAGATATTGTGGCGGCACGTGAAATGGGCGACCCGATTGTTCATAGCGAGCCGCGATTGATTCGAGCCCGGCAATGGTGGCTAAACGCTTTTCGGCAAAACGGCTTTAGTGTCAGATACAATAATCAATATAATTGTTTTTGTGCCGTACCCGAAAAGATGAATGAGAGGGATCGTTTAATTGACGATTTGACTGCAAAGCGTATAAAAGTTCAGGACTTCACGAACGGGCGTTTGCGATAATATCTTAAAAAACCGCCGGTTGGCGGTTTTTTTAATTTTTGTAATAGCAGTTTTCGGTGTATATGCCGGAGCCTGTACTGTCGCTGAAGCCGGTTCCCGACGGAATATAACATGCGGTTATGGTCGTGCTGCCCGCGGCGGACATGCCGTAAATGCCACCGGATGCCGGACAGCGCGTACAGCCGGATGTGCCGTTTGACGTTGTGCCGTAATATCCCTCCGCACAGCGATAGCTGTAATATCGGCTGCAGGAATTACAACTGCAATATGCGATGTTGCGGCGCTGGTATCCTGTGCCATAGTTTTCCCATTCGCTGCTGTTGCAATTACTGCAGCCGTTGCAGACGCAATTATATGTGCTTGTTCCTGAGCCGTTTGTATAGCAGCTGCAGGTTCCGATTTCTTTGGCACTACATTCAAATCCGTTTAATGAATCGCTCCACGTGTATGTGGCGCAATCATTTGCGCTGTCGCCCTTTTCTTCGCACGATGGCGCGTATGCGAGTGATGGCTGTGGTGCTTGTATAATTGCAATTATGCCGGCATATAGTATTATTTTTCTCATTCCCAACCCCTTGTCTTGTATGAACAAAAAAACCGCCGAATAGATGGCGGTCGGGGAGTTAAGAAAATCATAATTGAAAATGACCCCGGCGGTCTTTGGGCGCGAATGCGCCCTGTTCTATAACCGACGGCTCCCCGGCCGATTATGGTCAGGGTTTGTACAATAAAAGGCGCCAATGCGCCGCAATGTACTTTGCGGATTCAGCCGGTTGCCCGACCGTTCAATTATGGGTTTTCTTACGACCCCGAACCCAATATCCCTTTGGATTCGTTTGTGATTATAAATTATGCGGGTGGTTTTTGCAATATAAAAACACCCGCCAGACGGCGGGTGCAAATCGTGTGTTTATCGCGGTATTATTCGGGCGCGTTCACCGGAGTTCGCGTCCAGGACATATACCGCCTGGCCGACCGAGAATTTTACATCAGCGCCCTGGGTAAGTGTTATCGCCTTGCTGTTTTCAAGTTTTACGATATATTCATATCCGTTTTGTGCAGACAGGCCTTCTTGGGCTTTGGCACCCAATGCGCCGCCCAAAACTGCGCCGCCGACCGCGCCGATGATGTTAACGGCGCTGTTCCCGCCAATCATTGAACCGGCCGCCCCGCCCGCGATACCGCCCGCCAGTGAGCCGACACCACCGTTTTCCGTTGCAACACGCACTTCGCGTACGTTGATAATTGTCCCCTCTTGTACAGAGTTAATTTGGCCGGTTGCCGACGTCTGATAACTGTTGGTGTTCAGGTTTGCCGCACATGCGGTCAGTGCGACAACGCAAAAGATAGCCAGAACTTTTTTCATTTATTCGCTCCTTTTCCAGTAAAATTATAGTCTTGTTTTTATGTGATTGCAACTGACAAAAAATCCATGTTATTTAGATTGCCTTTAATAAATGTATGCGATATAGTTTTGGGGAATCCGATAGGGATATTGGGTTCGGGGTCGTCAAAAAGCCCACACAAAAGCGGTGTGCATATGCATGCTGTATCCGCATATATTGCGGCGCAAACGCGCCCTTTGTTATATATGCCCCGATTTTAACAGGTCGGGGAGCCGTCGGTTATACCACAGGATGCTGCTCGTATCCAAAGACCGTCGGGGTCATTCTTTTGTGTGATTTTTTGAACTCCCCGACCGCCATCTATTCGGCGGTTTTTGTTTAACAAAAAACAAGGGGGCAAAAATGAAATCTTTATTTGTTATGGCGTCGTGTTTGGCATATGCCGGCATGGCATTAGGCGCAGAGATGTGTGTTATTTCCAATATGCCAATGAATGATGGGACAACTGTTTATATATATGATGACAGCTGCAAGCCATCGTCTGATGATAGTGGTGATTTCCTGGTTATAAGTGCGTGTGATATGTGCGCCGGCAAAACGACCACGTCTGGCGGAATTACAACTGTAAGGGCCGCCGGCAAGGTAACGGGCAGCTTTCCCAGTGGTGGCGGATTGGTTAGGTGTACATGTTCGCCGGGCACAGTAAGCTACAAATGTGCCAGCGGGTATTATGGAACGGCTACCTCGGCGCAATCCGGATGCACGGCATGTCCTGGAAACGCCACATGTAGTGGCGGAAATGGTTCGGTTTTCAGATGCAATGTTGGCTATTATAAAAATGGCACCTCTTGTACCCGTTGTCCGGCCTCTGGTGGTGTGTACGGCACAACGGCCGGTGCCGGTGCAACGTCTGTGACAGAATGCTATCTGCCGTCTGGAACTGCGTTTAGTGATGCAAGCGGCAGCGGCACGTATGAAGGTAATTGCTATTATTCAAATTAAAAATCCCGCCAAGTGGCGGGATTTTTGCTTTTTATGCCTGCTTAAACAGTTCTTCTGCCTTGACCTTTTTGTCTTTGGTCTTGACGTGGGCCAGCATGGCGTCCAAAGCCTTGCGTTCGAAAATCATACCGCGCAGCATCGCCAATGCATTCTGGTTTTTGTTATAGAATTCAAAAACCTGCTGTGGGTTGGGATAGCGTGCCGCTTCGGCCCATACGGCCTGCTGCAAATCATCGCGCGTGACCTCAACCTTGTTCTGTGTGCCCCATTCCGCCAAAATCAAGCCCAGTTTAACACGACGTTCTGCTTCCTTGCGTTCTTTCTTTTCGTCCCATTTGTGGTCATCAGACTTGCAGTTGCCACCACAGTGTTCATGTGTGCGGTCGTGTTCGGCCTTGGCCATTTCCAATTCCTGGGTTACCAGTGTTTCCGGAACGTCCAATTTTACCTTGTCCGCCAAGATGTCCAGCAACTCATTACGCATTTCGCGGCGGGCGGCTTCGTCATACTGTTCTTTTAATATGTTTTCAATATGTGTGCGCAGTGCGGCGACGGATTCCTGGCCGATTGCTTTTGCCAATTCATCATTCAATTCCGGCAGGATATGCTTGCGGATTTCATGGATTTCAACCTCGAAACGGGCATCTTTGCCAGCCAGGTTTGCCGCATGATATTCGGTCGGGAATTTTACGTTGACGTCAAATTTGTCGCCTGTTTTGTGGCCGATAATCTGGTCTTCGAAGCCCGGGATAAATGCGCCGCTGCCCAAAATCAGGTGGTGTTTTTTTGCTTCGCCACCTTCAAACGCTTCATCGCCGACAAAGCCTTTGAAATCAATGACAGCCAAGTCGCCGTCGGCCGCGTTGTATTTTGCGTCCTGTTTTTCTGCAGTGCTGCGATTTTTACGAATGTTTTCCAAAGACTTTTCAACTTCGGCCGGGTCCAAATCAGCTACCTTCTTTGTAACCGTAAATTTTTCCAGGTCAATTGCCGGCAATGTCGGCAGAATGTCGAATTCCAAGCTGTATTCGGCATCTTTGCCAATTTCCCAGCCGGCCAAGTCTACTTTTGGCGCGCCGGCCAAGCGGATTTTTTTTGATGTGATATATTCATTCAAATCTTTGTTCATCAGCTTGTCAATTGCTTCGCCGTATGCAGAGGCATTATACTTCTGGCGCAGAACGGACAAAGGAATATGCCCCGGACGAAAGCCCGGCATTTTTGCCTTTTTGCCGTATTCTGTTAAAATTTCATCCGCAGCCGCCTGCAGTTCGTCTGCAGATATCAGGCCTGTTACGGAGTAATGCAAATCTTTGATTTTTTCTTTTTTGAACATGTTTTTCCCCTAAAGAACAGTGAAATTGCGCAGTGATTATACACGCTTTTTTTATAAACGCAAGTATGATAATTCTCTTTTTGTTGACTTCAGTGGGCGGGGTGTCTAAACTTCGTATGAAAATAAAAAGGTGTGAAAATGAAATTTAAAGACGAGGTGGATTTTAGACTAAAGGCTCAGGCATGTGGACAGATGTTGGCGACGCTTTCATTGGCCGGTGTGATGTGTTTGGCGTATGCGTGCGGATGGCTGTCTGTGGATAAAAAGGAAAAGACCACAGATAAGGTTGTTCAGGAAAAAATCAAAAACGCGGCTGATTCCGTATCGGCGCCACAGAAACACACTATGCCCAGTGCATTCCAAAAAGTACGGTAAAAAAATAAAAAGCCCCGGATTCAGCCGGGGCTTTTTATTAACGGCATTTTCAAAGCTTTTATGGATTATAATATAGTACACAAGTTCTAATGTTAATATACATGTACAAAAAATAACACCCCGTTTCCGGGGTGCTTGTGTTCCAATTCGAAACGAGATTAACGTTTGCTGAACTGTGTTGAACGACGGGCCTTGCGAACACCATAGTGCTTACGTTCAACAACACGGCTGTCGCGTGTCAGGAAGCCCGCAGCCTTTAATGCCGCGCGCAATTCCGGCTCCGCTTTTTCCAGTGCCTTGGAAATACCGTGCTTTACCGCGCCCGCCTGGCCGGACAGACCGCCACCAAGAACGAATGCGTGAATGTCATACGCTGTTTCGCGTTTTGTTACCCCAAAAGGCTGGGCAATAATCATCTGTAACACCGGACGACGGAAATATTCGTTTGACGGAGTTTCGTTAACAAAGATATTACCTTTGCCCGGAATCATATAAACACGTGCAACGGAATCCTTACGTTTGCCGGTTGCGTATGTTGCGCCGTTCAGCTTTACCGACGTCGCAGTTGCCTTTTTAGCGGCGGATTTCGCCGGGGCGGCTTTTTTTGTCGCTTTTGCCGCGGTTGCGGTCTTTTTCGTTTCTGTCATTATTCGCCCCTTTTGTTTTTACGGTTCAAAGAACCAAAATCGATAACAACCGGTTTCTGAGCTTCGTGCTTATGTTCTGCGCCCGCATATACATGCAGTTTTGTTAGGCGCTGATTTGCCAATGCAACCGCAGTACGGCGCCCCATCATACGCTTTACAGCGTTGAATACCAATTTTTCCGGCTTTTCGCTGCGCATCTGGCCCAGTGTGCGTTCTTTCAAAGAACCTGTCCACAAAGAGTGCCAAAAGAACTTGGTCTTGTCGGCTTTTTTACCGGACAGAGCTACTTTGTCGGCGTTGATGATAATTACATGGTCGCCGCAATCCATATTCGGTGTCCATGTCGGCTTGTTTTTGCCGCGCAGAATGTTTGCGGTGTATGCCGCTAAACGTCCCAGCGTGCAATCAGTCGCGTCAATCAGATACCATTTGGCCTCTAATTCACACTTTTTTAACGATTTTGTCGCTGCCATTACTTATACCTTTTTATTATTAAAGCGTCGATATTATGGCGCAAGTGCCTGTAAAAGTCAAGAAAATTTGATATGGTATTATTGTACCGTGGCGGTAGTGTCGTATTGATGGCATCAGCGCCGCAATGCCTTCGCGTTTGGTTATGTAGATGAAGCACCGGCCGCCTGAAGCTTGGTTGTAAGAACCGCCTTTTCCAGCTGAGTCTTGAAACGGCGTATCATTGCATCCAT
>JAIDLK010000048.1 GCA_029051085.1 Alphaproteobacteria bacterium
CCGAAAATTGCTGCAAGATGAGCCCGGAATTATGCGGCTGCGTCTGTCTTCGATGGACCCGGCATCACCGGAAATAATTAAAATAATGGACATAATGGCGGCCGACAGACGAATGATGCGACATATGCACCTGTCGATGCAATCCGGGGCCGATGACGTGTTGCGACGCATGGGGCGACGCCATAACGGCGAACTGATACGCAAGATTGCAGGCCGCGGCGAAGAAATAGGCGTAACGTTCAGCTGGGATATCATTTGCGGATTTCCGGGCGAAACAGACGAGCTGTGGGCGGAAACAATGCAACTGGCGGAACAAACACGACCGATAAAGATTCATGCTTTTCCTTTTTCGCCACGTCCGGGGACACCTGCGGCAGAGATGACAGACCTGGTACCACGCGCAATATCAAAAAAACGCGTAAAAGAAATTTCTGAGACGGCGGAACAAAACCGCGCCCGCTTTGCAAAAGAACGCCTTGGGGAAAAAGTTCAGGTACTGGTCGAAGAAAACAACTTTGCCCGGGACGAGCATGATATAACCGTTCGTATCGAGGGGACGCGAATCCCACCACGCACTGTATGTAATGTTTTTCTAAAAGACATTACAGGTGATGCTTTTATAGGCGAACGCGAATAAAAAAATGTTGCCATATGTTTATCATTCCTGCTAGGATTCATGTGTCATGAAAAAGAAATTATTTTTATTATTTGTCTTACTTACATCAACCGCGGCACACGCCGAATTTACAACAAAGGCAAAGTCAGCTTTTTTGATTGATTATGATTCAGGAGCTGAAATTGTTGCAAAAAACGCCGACGTTTTGATGCCCCCGTCATCAATGATAAAGCTGATGACACTGGCGGTATTGTTTGATGAAATAAAGGCCGGACGACTGACGATGGACGACCGTATAACGGTTGGCAAGAATGCGGACTATCATGATTCCAAATGGTATCCCGCCAGCAAGATATGCCTGGTCGAGGGTCAGACTATAACCGTTCGCGATTTAATTTTGGGGCTAATCGTACTGTCGGGCGGCGATGCGTCTGTGGTTGTTGCAGAAAAATTGGCCGGGAATGAAGCCGCCTTTACAAAAATGATGCAGGACAAAGCGCGCGCCATAGGCATGCCGCAATCAACATTCGGTAATGCAAGCGGCCTGCCCGACCCTAATAATTTAATGACCAGCCGGGAATTAGCCACACTTGCATACCATATAATATCCGATTATCCGGAAATATATCCGATGTTCGCAACCAAGCGATTTGAATTTAGCGAACATAAGACCGACTGGTGTCGTGAATGGGGACGGACGCATACGGTAAATTATAACAAGTTGCTATTCATAATGCCGGGGGCGGACGGCTTGAAAACAGGCCATACCGCCGATGGCGGATACGGCATGGTCGCCAGTAGCACTGTTGGCGGACGCCGGCTAATCGGTATTATCAACGGATTTAACGGCAAGGGGCATGACGCACTGGCCGGAGAGATGAAAAAGCTGTTAAATTACGGATATTCAACAACAACAAATAAACTGTTCTATCGTGCAGGGGATAAAATTGCGGCAATCCCGGTATGGTACGGACGCGCGCCACACGTAATCGCAACAGTTGAAAAGAACTTTGCAATAACCATGCCCAAATCCGCAAACTTAGCGGGGCTGCGGGTATTGGCACGATACGAAGACCCGATTCCGGCCCCGATTGCAAAGGGTGACGTGGTCGGCGAAATAATTGCAGAACATAATGGCGTCGTTGTTGCGCGCGCGCCGCTGATTGCAATGGAGCGCGTATCAAAAACCCAGTTCATAGGACGCATCATTCGCAATATTCGCGTAATATTCGGGGGCAAGTAAAATGGCGCCAAAGAAGACTCCGGCCTATTCTTTCCCACACCCGATGGATAACGACACACTGGTTGGGCACACAGATGTTTTACAGTCCTTTATGGCCGCATGGGATGCACGTGAAACGCATCCCATGCATCCGGTATGGATGCTGACAGGCCCAAAGGGTATCGGCAAGGCGACACTGGCATACAAAATCGCCAAGATGGTTTATGGGAATGTCGGCGACTTTTTTATAATCGACCAAGCGCGAAACATTGACAAGGACGGCAAAAGCAAATCCGACGGCAAGGTCATTTCAGTATATACCGTACGCGCAATGATAGAGCGTATGCAGATGTCATCAATGTCCGGCGATTGGCGCGTGGTTTTGATAGACTCGGTCGATGAACTGAACACAGCGGCATCGAACGCCATACTGAAACTGCTGGAAGAGCCACCGGCAAAAACATTGTTTTTATTGGTCACGCACCAGCTGGCAAACGTATTGCCGACCGTCCGTTCGCGCGCACGCGTTGAAAAAATGAGACCGCTTAGCATTTCACAACTGCGCGAGCTATGCACAAAATTCATTCCCGATGCCGACATAGGCACATCAACCCTGAGGCTTGCCAACGGCAGCTTTGGACGGATTGCCGCCCTGAAATCATCCGGCGGGGATGTTATTTATGAGGAACTGGTCGAATTACTGAACAATCCCCGGACGGGATATGGCGACATGATGGCGTTGGCAAAAAAAATCGCACCGGAACCGGCACTGCACGGGATATTGCTGGATGCGGTGGCGGCGTTTGGTTTGGCAGAGCTTTATCCTGAGGTAACGCATTCAATTGCGGACATAGCGCGCGTGAATTTGGAACCTGAAATCGCCGTATTTAAAATAATAACGGAAATACAAAAATGCTTATAGATACGCACTGTCATTTAACAGATGCGGCGATGTGCGGGGACAATTTATCCGGCGTATTGGCACGCGCCGCAGATGCGGGCGTCGGAGGGATAATTTGTCCGACGGCGAATCCGGCGGACATTCAGGCGGCACTGAACATTGCACAAAGCCATGATAACGTATGGTGTACAATCGGCATCCACCCCGAATACGCACCGATGGATGCAGGCGCCCATCTGACCGACGACATTTTGAATCACCCGCGTGTTATCGGCATCGGCGAAATCGGACTGGATTATCATTATGGCGCCGAAAATCGCATGGCGCAGATAGAGCTGTTTCGCCAACAGATTGAAATAGCGCGCCGCGCCGCCCTGCCCGTGGCGATTCACACGCGCGAGGCGGAGGACGACACCGCCGACATTTTAAACGGCGATATAACGGGCGTAATGCACTGTTATACCAGTTCGTGGGAACTGGCACGAAAAATGTTGGACCGGGGATTTTATTTTTCCGCCAGCGGTATTTTGACATTTAAAAATTCTGATGAGGTTCGTGAAACTTTTCGCAAAATCCCCATCGACCGCATTGTTATTGAAACCGACGGCCCATACTGTGCACCGGTACCGCATCGTGGTAAACCTTGCGAACCTTTTATGGTGGCCGATACGGCACGAGTACTGGGACAGCTGCACGGAATAAGACCAGAAGAACTGGACGAGATACTGGCCCGGAATACGACGCGCCTGTATCCCAAGATGCGTTTACCATAATATTTGATTTTTCACAGGCAAAGAGATAAAATATCCCCCATGGCAAGACAAATTATAAAATCAGGTCAGGTTTCAGAAAACCGCAAAGCGCGGTATGCCTATTCTATTGAAGATACAATAGAGGCCGGAATTTCACTGACGGGGGCGGAAATCAAATCAATCAGATACGGCCTGGTTACAATTGTTGACGGTTTTGTTCAAAAACGTAGCGGCAATCTGTTCCTGGCAGGGATTGAAATTCAAAAGCTGCCGACGGCGGCACGCATTACAAATTTTGACGAACGGCGACCACGGCAGCTGTTACTGCACCGCGCACAAATAAATCGACTGGCCGGCAAGCTGCAGGATAAGGGCGCAACAATCGTACCCCTGAAACTATACTTTAACAACCGCGGACGACTGAAGGTTTTACTGGGTATCGGGTATGGTAAAAACAAAATAGATAAACGCGAAACAATCAAGCGTCGCGAATGGGATAAAAGCAAGGCACGAATATTAAAAAGTCTGTAATCCCTGCAAAACAAAAAACACAGTAAAAATAACCGCCCCCGGGGCGGCTTTCTTTTTTTATACTTGCGTTAAAACATATAACTCTCTATCATTAAATCACAGGGAAAGGATTTACCATGAAAAAACTGTTTGCAGTAACACTATTTGCATTGGCAATATTCGGACCGGCAATGTCTTATGCGGCACGCCCGGACGGCGACATACCCCAGTATGACAATCTGCCAAGTAATCCGAATATGTGCTGGGAAAACGGCCAATTGGTGTACTGTCCTGCGAACGCACCGACAAAATCTAAAAAACGCAAAAATACGGGCGAGATTGTTGTAATTTCCGTTGCGGTGGGCGCCGTTTTTGTGGGCGCAATGTATTATATTTTCAAAAAGATGCCTTCTGAAAACAATCCGGGTCAGGTAAAGTTGATGGAATTTTAAAAGTCGCCAATATGGCGACTTTTAAATTGGCTTTATCCGGCCCGCGGGTGCGCATGCGCATAAATATTTTCAATTTCAGACATATTTACACGAGTATAAAGCTGGGTTGTAGATAACGAGGCATGCCCCAGTAATTCCTGAAGACTGCGCAGGTCCGCCCCACCCGCCAGCAGCGCCGTCGCAAACGTATGACGCAATGCGTGCGGCGTTACATAATCCGGCAGTTGCAGATAATTGCGCAGTTTTTCAACCACCTTTTCCGCCATTCGTGGACTCATCGGCAGACCGCGAATACTTCGAAACAGAGGTTCATCCAGCGCCCGCCCAAACGGACGCAGTTCAATATATTTCTCAATAGCGTCGTATACAATCGGTAAAATAGGTATTATGCGCTGTTTTTGCCCCTTGCCCATTATGCACAATGTTTCGGGCCGCCCCGCGATATCGCGATTACGCAGAGACAGCGCTTCTGATATGCGCAGCCCACATCCAAATATAAGAACAACCAGCGCCCAATCACGCGCAGCAATCCATGCATTTTCAGAATCTATTTCACGAATTGCATCATGCATGTTTGCAACATCGGAGCTGTTAATTGCCTTGGATAGCTTGCGCGGGACCTTTGGTGAAGATATAAGCCCAATACTGTCATTTAAAATGCCGTATTGACGGCGCAAAAAACGATAAAAAGCACGCAGCGAAGACATCGCACGTGCCGTCGATTTATGCGCAAAATTCCGCCGCGCACGCGATGCCAGCCATGCACGAAAACACAGCGTATCCGCACGCGCCAAGTCTGCCAGCGCGCCGCCCCCACCGGCATATTCGGCATAAAAGCTTAGAAAATCCTGAATATCGGACTCATAAGCCGCCACCGTATGCGCAGAATAATGCTTTGTCTGCGACAGGTATCCGATAAATGCAGTGACGGCTTCTTTCATATTTTACTTTATTTCAAATACCGCGGAAACATTGACTGTTATCTGTGTATCCTGGGCGACAATTCCGCCACCGGAATACGCAACCGCATCTTCGGTCATCGCCATCTTAGCACTGCGCAGGAAATTGGATGTTGGGCGCGCAATGCTGGCCGTCTGGGCACCATATTCCACCGCCAGCATTTTACCAGCGCGCTTGCCATCGCCCGCGGCCAATGCATTGGCGCGTGTACGCGCGTTTTCAACCGCACGCCCCAGACATTCTTCAAGGACCGGCTTCATTGCCTCAGAGCTGGTAAACATTCGCAGATTTTCAGAATAAACGTTCTGCTGGCCCGCAAACTGCGTCAGAATCTTTTCAATTGTATCGATACTGTCGGCAGAAACCTCTACTGCGATATTTGTTTCAATTCCCAAAACCACAGATTTCTGTGCGACACGATCCCATTCCGTCTTTTCATAAGAATCGAACTGGGTCGTTTGCATTTTAACATCCTGCTTTTTCAGATATGACGTTATTTCCGCCATTTTTGCAGATGCCTGTTTCATAGATGCCGCCGCAGATTTATCCAACGTTGTTACGCGCAATGTTATCGCGGTAC
>JAIDLK010000049.1 GCA_029051085.1 Alphaproteobacteria bacterium
GTGCCGCCTGCAACAGATGCGTTGCCGTATGTGCACGCGCTGTTGCCGCGCGCGAATTGTCGTTGATAATCGTTTTTACCGTATCGCCAACCGCAATAGGGGCGCTAACCGTACCCTTGTGAATTACAATGTTGCCTGCGCGTGCGGCTTCGGATACGCTCATAACCGATGTGCCGTCTTTGGTTATTTCGCCTGCGTCCCCAACCTGGCCTCCTTGTGTGCCATAGAAATTGGTTTTATCCAGTGCGACTTCAACCTCGTTCCCTTTGTCCGCAGATTCTACGAATTCGCCGCCGCGCAGAATTGCCAAAACTTTGGATTCCATGTTTGCGTCGGCCGAATATTTTGTTGCGTCCACCGTCGCGGGCAGGGCACTTTGAGATTCCCACAGAACACGTGTCCCTTTTGTGTTTGCACGGCTGCGCTCTTTCTGTTCCGCCATCGCGCGCTCAAACGCGTCCACGTCAACATCCATGTTTTTATCGCGCAGAATCATCTGTGTTAAATCCAGCGGGAATCCGTATGTGTCAAACAGTTTAAAGGCAACATCGCCCGGTAAAATGCCGTTGTTGACTTTCGGCAATTCCGCATCCAACAGCTTCATTCCGTTTTGCAACAGGTCGGCAAACGCATTTTCTTCGTTCTGAATAATTTCCGTCACGCGTGCCTGCTGTGCGGCCAGCTCCGGATACGCCGTTCCCATTTCTGTTACCAACGCCGGATACAGCTTGGACAGCAGGGCGCCCTTATGCCCCAAAATCTGGCCATGACGCATCGCGCGGCGCAGTATGCGGCGGATAACATAGCCACGGTCTGTATTTGACGGAATAACGCCGTCTGCAATCGCAAAGCCTACGGCTCGCAAATGGTCGGCGATAACTTTGAATGATGCCGTATTGTCGTCTGTCTTTTTTACGCCGACCACACTTTCCGTTGCGCCAATCAGTGCACGGAACAGGTCTGTGTCATAATTGTCGCGCACGCCCTGCATCATTGCGCCCCAGCGTTCCAATCCGCCGCCGGTATCGACATTCTGCTTTGGCAGCGGGGCTAAATTCCCGTTCGCGTCGCGGTCAAACTGCATAAATACGTCGTTCCATATTTCGACCCAGCGGTCGTCTTCGTTCTCTATATCAGAACCGAAATCATAAAACATTTCGGTGCACGGGCCGCATGGGCCGGTGTCGCCTGCCGACCACCAGTTGTCTTTGTCACCCAGACGAATTGCCTCTTTCCCGGCGATTTTGCGCCACAGTTCAGTTGATTCTTCGTCCGATATATGGGTTGTTACGCGAATTTTATTCGGGTCCAGCCCCATTACCTTGGTCAACAGTTCCCATGACATTTCAATCGCACCTTCTTTGAAATAGTCTCCGAACGACCAGTTGCCCATCATTTCAAAGAATGTGTGATGACGGCCGTCGAAACCGACTTCATCCAAATCGTTGTGCTTGCCGCCTGCGCGGATGCATTTCTGAACGTCGGCCACGCGTGTTGCGAACGGTGCCTCGGCCCCTTGCAGAATACCTTTCCAGGGAACCATGCCGGCCACAGTGAATAACAGTGTCGGGTCGTTCGGTATCAGTGATGCCGACGGCACAATTTTATGGCCCTTGGATTCAAAGAAATCTAAAAATGTAGTTCTTATTTCATTGTATTTCATAATGGGTATTCCTTTTTTCTTATGGGCCAGTTTATAAATAATATAACTGGTTTTCAATCATATATTTGAAAAAATTAAAATTGGGACATTGCATGCGATATCACCGCATCATATCGGGCCAGAGCACGATTGACTGCGGCGGCGCTGTTGCGTGGCGCGGTCAATGGTCGACCGTATTTGATGGCCGCAGAATCAATGCCGTTGCGAATACAGTTGACAGAATCCATATAAATCGGGGCGGCATTCGGGTCCGTATGTCTGGCGTATGAATTAAGCGCGTTCCACATCATTATGTCCACCGGCGGGCGATATTCCAATGATGCGTCAATCTCGTCCAGGCGTGCTCCGGCCGCGTGCAATATATTTGCCGCGGCGCGCATTATATCTATTCGGACCGCGGTCGCCCCCAGACCCAGATACGGCCGCATTAAAACAATATTGTCGCCATCAGGACACAGACTTTGCGGCTGACATGTCGCCGTTATCAAATCGGAAACGCGCCGTCGCACCACCAGGCTGTTTTGTATAACCGCGAAATTGTTTGTCCCGACGGACGGAATGTCTGCTGATAACAGAATATCGTCGTCATCAATATATATAATCCATTCCGCGCTGGGGGCGTATTTGCCTGCCGCATCCAGTATTCTTAGGCGCGCGGCCCGCAATCCGATGTTTTGTGTGCTGTTGATAATATGCAGGCGCCCACGATATCCGATTTTTCGAATGGTGCGTACGGTTACGGTCTGGTTCGGATTGTCATTATGAATAATCAGTGTAAAGTTTGATTTTATGCGTGCAATTGCCGAAACTGATATTTTCAGCATCTCTGTATTAAAGGTGGTAAGTCCGACAACTACAAGATTTTTCTTACGCAACATAAATGAAATGTTAATTAAAAGTTTCTAAAATTGCAATCGCTTAGTTTTTTATGATATAATACTTTTGCTATATCGGAGTGCCATAATGAAATCTTCATTTATATTTTCAATAATCGCACTGGTCGCAGTTATTGTTGCCGCGTCTTTTGGCATTCAGATGTTTCCACAAAATCCGATTGTTGTCCCGGAATCCGTTGCCGGGTCAGAGCTGTATGTATGCCATGCCGCATCCCAAACATGGGATTCCATATCCATGTCCATGCGCCCGTTTAACCGTTATATTATAATATCGTTTTTCTTTGTGATAATGATACTGCTGTTTAATTGGGGCTGGGCGATGTATCAAAACTTGCTGAATGATAAATTCAAACGCGAATCTTTTACAAATATATGGAAATTTACCAAGTTTACATTTTGGGTGGGGATAATTGTACTGATGCTATCGCTTACACCCAATCATTTCAGGACGGTTCATATACGTGGTGTGGGGGGTGACTGGGTCCTTTGCGAGAATAATACACCGGGTGCGGCGGCGGTTCGTGCCGATGCGGTTACAATGTAAAAAATTACTAAAAAATAATTATGCTCTTGACTTAAAGGCGCCAATTCTCTACGATTCGGGTAAGCAGGACGGGCAATGTCCACAGAATTAAAGGCGATGCGCTATATCAAAAATAAAAAGTGGCGCAAAACCGGGGGTGACAGATTCTGTTGACATTGCCTATGAACTGCCGGACAGACCTTAAATACATTTATGAAAGGAGAAACAAATGAACAAACAGCAATTGATTGAAGCAATCGCAAACGAAGTAGATGTTACAAAAGCAACAGCTGCTGCATGCTTGGATGCATTCATCAACACAGTTACCAAAGTTCTGAAAAAGAAGGGCGAAGTTCGCTTGGTTGGTTTCGGTACATTCGCGACCGCAAAGCGCAAAGCTACAACTGGCCGTAACCCGCAGACTGGTGCCGCGATTAAGATTCCGGCTTCCAACCAGCCTAAGTTCAAGCCGGGTAAGGCTCTGAAAGACGCTTTGAACTAAATCGTTTGATTTTGTTTCACGTGCGGCCCACCGATTTTGGTGGGCCGTTCGCATTTTCTGCTTTACTTAAAAATTTATTTTAAATACAATAGGACTGTCATAACATAAAGGAAGAAAAATGGCACAAAAAACAGTTAGAAAAGCAGCTGTAAAAGCAACGCCGGCAAAGAAAGCGCCGGTAA
>JAIDLK010000005.1 GCA_029051085.1 Alphaproteobacteria bacterium
AAGCTGCCGTTTGTTGTGCTGCTTTGACCTCCGCAAGTACCAGTACCGCCGTTCTTGTTCAACGTTATTGTGTTTGTCGTCGCAGTACAGGTCCCGGCAATACGCGTACCTGCATTGGTCCAACCGGTATTACATGTAAACTGAGGATAAAACGTCGTCGCCCCCGTCACGTTACATGACGTCGATGTGCTAAGCGCACCCGCCGCGGTTACACACTGCGTGCCACCCGATGCAGCGGTTGTATTATAGTGCCCCGCGTATGTTGCATTTGTCTTGGTCGGCCGCGACGACAGGGCGGTTATCGTCGTAGAACATGTATTATTGCTGTACCACGTTGTAGAACCGGATTTTTTATACAAAGTAGTCGCCGTGCCACTGCCACCATTTTGGGTTGCATTAAATGTAATCGCATTACATGTCGCACCGCACGTGCCGGCAATCGTTGTACCGCTGGCCGTCCAGCCGGTATTACAGTTGTATCGTGCATAACATGTTGTCGCCGATGTCGGATTAAAACCGGAAGACCATGTCCCGGACGAGGTCACACACTGCGTGCCACCCGATAAAGCGGTTGTATTATAGTGCCCCGCATATGTTGCATTTGTCTTGGTCGGCTTTACAAGTGTCAACGCTGTGGAGCAGGCGCTGTCGGAATATATGGTTGTACTGCCAACACGCTTGTACAAAGTGGTTGTCCCACCGGTACCGCCGTTTTGCGTATTGTTCAACGTGACAGCGATACAGCTTGCCGCACATGCCCCGGCGATTGTGGTACCACTTGCTGTGTATCCAGTATTACAATTATAACGCGCATAAAACGTCGTCGCCCCCGTCACGTTACATGACGTCGATGTGCTAAGCGCACCCGCAGATGTCACACACTGCGTTCCACCTGAGTTAGAACTTGTATTATAATGCCCCGCGTATGTTGCATTCGATTTGGTTGGCTTGGTTATGCTTGTAATAGAGGTTGAACAAGTATTATTGCTATACCATGTTGTGGAGCCGGTCCGTTTATATACCGTTGTATTCGCAGTTCCACCGTTTGTCGTCGCATTCAACGTAACCGTATTACAATTCGCCGAACAGGTATAAGAACTTGTGGCAGTACTGCTGGCCGTGCCGCCTTTGGTATATCCGGTCGAACACGTGCTAATTGCGCACTTGTTCGTTACGGTGTTTGCACTCCACGTGGGTGTCGTCCATGTGTTGGCACCGGTGGCGTTTGTACATGTTGCGGCACATGACGACTGGCCGGTGGCGGTGGTTGTTTTCCCACCGGTACACGCCGTACACCCGGTTGCGCCGGCCGAACTATACGAACCTATCGCACAGGCCGTACAGCTGCTGGCGGCGGTACCGCCTGTCGCGCTTCGATATGTACCCGCTGAACAATTTGTGCCGGCACTGGCTCCTGCGGGACAGTATTTACCCGCCGGACATATTGTACGTCCCCACTCATTGTTATGTGTTCCGGTACTGCATTGCGGAACCGAACCGCCAGGGCAATAATATCCGGCAGGACACACAACAGTTTTTCTATACAACATCTTGTTTGTCGATGTGTTGCAATACGTATCGCTGTACTTGGTGTACAGGTAATAACCGGCCTTGGCACTGCCATAATAGATATCCGCGCCCGAGAAGTTATCATATTTGCCGGTCGAAGAGTTATAGCGTACATTATCCGAGTTAAAAGAACCACCGGCGTTTGAAAAAACATATGCTGCCTTACAATCATTGATGGTTGCCCAGCCTGTTCCCCACGATTGATTATAAACCCCGGTTCGAGTGGGAGTCGTCGTTTTGTCAACCGAGCCTGATGTAGAAGTATATGGATAGAACGCATCCGGATAAGACGACGTTGCCGCAGCAGTTGTAGTGCTCGCCGCCGGACACGTCGCAATCCCCTGATTAGAAGGGTAATTTGGCGTAAAATCGCCGCCAACACAGTAAGAGCCGTTCGGACATATCGTACAATCCGATTCAGACGACTTATTTGCCGGCAGATATTTACCTGCAACACATTTAACCGTGCTCCTTTTAGGGCAAACAGCACCGCCAGAATATGTATAACTTGCATCGGTTCCCAGTATACAGGAATTCCCGACAGCCGGCGAAGAAATCGTCTGGCCGTTCCAATTGCTGGATGCGCCGCAATCGGATAGATAATACCTGGACGTACACGACGTATATTTCTTTAAATTGTCACAGGTATATCCCGCCGCATATGCAGAGCCTACAAAAAACAACGTGAACAAGCACGCAAAAACGCGTATAATTTTGGACATAATTCCCCACTTTTTTTCTCTGATACTAATCATAGAAAAAATAGGGGAAACGGTTCAAGCAAAAAAATATATCCGGGACACAAATTTATTTGAATTTTTTTTATTTGCTGTTAGTATTGCACGCGTAAGATGCGCGGGACATAGCTGACCCCACAGGGTTGGAGGAAAGTCCGGACTGCATGGGACGGCATACCGGCTAATGACCGGGCGGGGCAACCCGACGATTAGAGGAACAGTGACGAATCGATTTAGTTCGAGTGAAACGGCCAATCTCTATGCGCAGCAACTTCAAATAGGCCCCCTGTGACCAGTCCCAGGATTGGGGGCGGGTAGAAGGCTTGACATTCGTGGTAACACGAAATGCAGATTAATTATGTTCGCTACCCGGGCGTGGTTGTGAAAAGACTGGGCCCGCGGCAGTACAGAATCCGGCTTATAGTGCATCTGCACGCCGCCCCTGTGGGGGCGGTTGTTTATTTACAAAAAATCCGCCGTTCGGCGGATTTTTTTTTACATAACCTTGCCCTGATTTGGATAAAATGTCAGCTGGATTTTCTCCCACTTGGCAAACTCACCCGGCGGCAACATTCGAAACGGCTGGCATACATTTATTGCGGCCCGAATAGTATCAAGCACATAGGCAAACGCCGGATTTGTTTCAGCAGCGGCCGCCCCTTCGAACCAAACGTCGCGAACCGTTCCGTTCTGACGCATGGTCAGATGCGCCACCGCACGAATATCAGAAATATCCGACCGCGTGGTATCAATCGTCCAGCAGCGCGTCATCGCGACGCGCAACGCATCAACAACGGATATTGTCAATGTACGGTCAAGCGACACCGTTTCGCGATTAACGCGTACCACTGTCTTTTTACGGGGCGCCGGCATGTCTTCGACCTTGGCATCCGCCTTGGGCGGTTCAACCTTTTTTTCCGGCGTCTGCACGGGCTCGGGTTCTGTCAGTGACGGCTCTGCTATCGGCTCCGGCACAGGGGCGGGCACCTCTGGCACGGGGGATGGTTTGGGTGGCTCCGGTGCAACATCCGGCGCTTTATCCACAGGTGCCGCAGTATTATATAAGCGCGTTTCATCACCGGATACTTTTATTGCGCTTAAATCTATTTCAGTAATCTCAACCCGGTCGGGCGCAACAAGACGCGCCCGCTCAACCACAAGCGCAAACGAGGTTACCATTATCGCAACCAATGCAAGGTGCCCGCCAACGGACATCAGCATATTTTCCGATGAAAATTGATTAAACTTCTTCATTGCCACAATTACTTGTCCAATTGCGTCCGCAGACCGACACGCTGGAATCCGGCATCCTTTAATTTGCCCATAACAGACATCACAGCCCCGTAATCCGCACTGCGGTCACCGTTTATCATAATGGTCAGCTGAGGATTTTCACCACGCATCGCCACCGCGCGTTTTACAACCTCGTCACGCGCCATCTGAACATCCCCCAGATAATAACGCCCCGCGGCATCAACACTGATTTGAATCGCATGGTCGTTTCCGGTCAACGCCGAACTGCCGGCATTGGGCAGATTCAAATCAATCCCTGTTGTCATCATCGGCGTTGTCACCATAAACACCGCCAACAGAACCGTCATGATATCAATCATCGGCGTCAGCGATATTGCAGCGTCTGCTTTTCTGCGTCTGTTACGAGACATGTTTTTTCGCCCCCGCTTTATTTTTTCAACTGACTTTCACGGACTGCGTCCATCAGGCTATCATACAAATCATCCGCCCGACGCATGAAGTACTGATATGCAACCGCCGCAGGCACCGCCGCAATCAACCCCAGCGCGGTCGTCCCCAGCGCCGTCGCTAAACCGGGCGCAATAACACCGATGGATACGGACTGATTTACACCGATTGATGCAAAAGAATCCATTACCCCCCAAATTGTACCAAACAGACCAACAAACGGCGCAACATAAGACACCATGGATAAAAACCACAGATTCCGATCATACGGCCGCATGGCACGGTCAATAAACAGTTCCGGATTGCGGTCATCAATCTTAAAGACCATACGTTTACGGGCGCGCCACAGTCGAAACTTTTCAATAATAATCGCCCAGGACATAACACTGGCCGCAACCAGCAACAGCGATATCACCAATGTCATAATATCACCCGTTGTAAACAAAGATAACAACGAAAAATTGTTTGTCATTTTTCCCTTTCCTTTTTTTGTTATAAACTTATTGTGCCGCCCCCAGAACATTGTCCGGAATACGCTTTGGACGCATGTCCGCCCCTATATACGCGACAGTTAAATCAATTATAGCACAAACATCACCGTCTTTCACGAACTTTTGTTCTATATCCAGACTGGCCGCGCCACGCTTTATAATTTCTGACACAACAGCAAATTCATCCCCCAGCAGCAACGGGCGCATATAACGTGCGCGAATCTCGCGCACAACAAATCCCAAATCGCCCGGCGCCGGCCGTGCCCCGCGCAACCAATGCATCCGGGCACGCTCTGCTATTTCTATATAGCGCCCATGATACGCAATGCCGCCGGCATCGGTATCTGCATACGCGATTGAAAACGGAAATATATGTGCGGTCATTTTTCAAGCCCCAAATGCTTATATCCCGCATCTGTTATTATGCGACCGCGTGGCGTACGCTGAATAAAGCCCAACTGCATCAGATACGGCTCTATCACATCTTCGATTGTATCGGTCGGCTCAGACAGTGCGGCCGCCAGATTTTCAATTCCAACCGGTCCGCCGGCATAATGCCGGATAATCGTTGTCATGTATTCGCGGTCAATCTCATCCAGCCCGCATTCATCAATATGCAGCTGGAACAGGGTGGTCTTGATAGTATCGGCGGAAATCTCTTTTTTACCCAATGCACCGGCAAAGTCACGGGCACGTTTCAGCAACCTGTTCGCGATACGCGGTGTGCCACGTGCACTGCGTGCCAGCATCAAAGCCCCGGCTTCATCAATCGGCGTGCCCAAAATATTCGCGCTACGCTGAATAATCTTTGCCAAATCTTCCGGCGAATAAAAAGACAGCCGCAAATCAATTCCAAATCTGTCACGCAGCGGATTAGACAGCAAGCCTGTACGCGTCGTGGCCCCCACCAGGGTAAAGGGCGGCAAATCTATGCGAACGCTTTTTGCGCTGGGCCCTTCGCCTAACATGATGTCCAGCTTAAAATCCTCCATCGCGGAATACAGAACTTCCTCTATCGCGGTCGGCAAACGATGAATTTCATCGATAAACAAAACATCCATCGGCTCCAGCGACGTCAAAATCGCCGCCAAATCCCCTTGCTTGGTCAGCATCGGCGCCGCCGTCGCCCGAAAATTTGTCCCCAGCTCATTCGCAACGATATGCGCCAGCGTTGTCTTGCCCAATCCGGGCGGCCCGTACAGCAATACATGGTCCATCGCCTCTGCCCGCGAACGAGCCCCGGAAATAAACACCCCCAGGTTCTGTTTCAAAGACTCGTGCCCGATAAAGTCCGCCAGTGCACGCGGTCGAATAGAGGCCGCCATATCATCCGGAATACTCGGGTCAAAAAATCTGTCGTTTGTATTGTTCTGCATGGTTTACAACAACTTGTCTTCGGCGTTTTCACGACCAACATAGGCCTTTAAGTCATTATACATCTGGCGCAAATCCGCCGGCGCACTATAGTTCGCATCGGCACCACGCACACGTATCGTTTCCAAATCAATCTGGGCCTGCTTTTTCAAAACCTGGGTCAAATGCGAGCCAAAGCTTTTTGCATCATCGGATTCACCCGTCCCCTGTAACAGAAGCCCGCGGTTCGGTCGGGGCGACAAAAACGCAAAATCCGCAATTGACGCATCAGGCGACACCAGTGCAAAGCCCGATACCTCCGGCCGGCGCATCATTGCCTGTAACACATACCACGCACCCAAACCATGCCCCGCCAGCCATATTTTATCACTGTCCTCGTTATGATTTTGTATCCAGTCAATTACCGTGGCAATATCAAGCATATTATCGGCGGTTGTACCAACCGCACCTTCGGAATCGTTTACACCGCGATAATTAAAACGCAAAACTGAAAAACCGATATCCATAAAGGCGCGAAACATCGCATACGACACGCGGTCGTTCATATGATACTTCTGACGCGGGTTTCCGGACAACACCACCGCCAGCGGCGCCGCAGGCGTCGCCGCCTTGTGATAAACGGCATGCAGTTTTCCAGATTCACCTGTTATTATGATATCGACCATGCATTCCACCTTTCGTTATAAATTGTTTACATTACTTATAGAACATTTGAGTTTCGATTTTCAATAAAAATATTTTTGCTTTGACACGCATATGGCGAATGTTCTAATATTCCACAAGAGAGAATAAAAGGCGTTGATATGGCTAGATTTATTTTAACAGCAATCCTTGCATTTTGTTGCACCGGTCTGGCGCATGGTGCCGAGGAGATTATGTTTGATAACTTTCAGACAGTATATACCGAAACGCCGGTACAGTCTTATTACGCATATCCGGACGACCCGAATTTTATTCCGGAAACAGAATTTATGGACCGCGCAGACAGCCTGAATTACGATCAGGCAATCCTTGATGCCCAGGCGGCGGAATATTATATGCACCCGGGCGTATCATTTGCATCCCGTCCAATGGTTATATGCCGCGACTTTGGGTGCACGCGCCTAAATGACAAGATTACGCGTACATTTCTGTTTAACAGCCTGGCAAACATGTTCATGATGAATTCGCATTCACGTGTATATATATGTGAAGCAGACCCGTTTTCACGCGACTGTCTTCAGTCGGGAATATCCTTCCCCGTCCGCAGCGGCATCGCCAATGCCATGGTAAAAATCCCAAAGGCAACGATTTCCCAGGTAAACATATCAACCGGCCTGTCCAAGGCAACGGTCGGTATGACCTACGAATTCTTGGTAAACGGTATTGACCGTCGATGCGAACCGACCGTGATGGATATTGTTGTTCCTGTCAACTCACAGGCCACGTTGTCAAACCGCGAATTTGCCTGCAATATGACCAGCGATGGTATGACAAACGTATCCCTGATGGTAAATATTGACTATATTGATTTGGATTATGGAATTATGGGCGGCTATTATTCTCTGGGCCTCCAGGGGCCGACAACAGGCGGCGGCACCGGATACGCTTTGTTCAAAACCGAATTTACAACCAACGGCATGAAATTCCGCGCTGCAATTGACAGTGACATAGAATCCAACGGTGTCAGCAATGCCATGCGCACAATTCAGCCCGGAGAATATGCGGTTGAACCGATGCAGAAATAATGAATAAAACAGTACTTGTCATTGACGACGATGATATGCTGCGGCGCACACTGGCGGCCGGCTTGCGCTCCGAAGGGTTTGATGTTATAACGGCGGACTCGGCCGAGCAGGGCGAACAAATTCTAAACAAAATAACCGTTGATGCAATTGTCCTTGACCGTATGATGACGGGCCGTGACGGGCTAAGCTTTTTAAACGAGCGCCGCAGCATCGGCGATGCCACACCGGTAATTATGCTAACCGCGCTAAGCGGGCCGGAAAATGCAATTGCCGGCCTTGATGCGGGTGCGAATGACTATCTGGCAAAACCCTTTCAGCTGCGCGAGCTTGTGTTGCGCCTAAACAACATTATTCGCAAAACCGACTCCACCTCGCAGTTGCCGGCCGGCTTGGTTTTCGCAGACAACGAATTTTTTATCAGAAGTCCGGAAAATCCGGATTCTCCGCGCACATTGCCACTATCTGGCGAAGAGAAAAAACTGCTTGTGCATCTGACATCACCCACAGGGAACATTGCGCCGGCCGCACCAATGGTTGCAAAACGCTTGCGCGCAAAATTAAATAGTGTATTATCCAACATAGATATTATCACAATCCGGGGACGCGGGTATAAAATGGTTATACTGGCGCCCGAACTTGAAAACAAGGATATCGCATGAGACTTATTCCGCGTAGCTTTCTTTGGCGAACAATTTTAATGATTCTTATCCCGCTGATTATCGCGTTGACGATTGTTGCCAACGTATTCTTTGGCAATCACTGGGACCGCATTCATGCGACAATGGCGCGCGGCTTGGCGGGCGAAGTTGCAACAATGCTTGACTTTATGGACCGTGGCGATACAGACGCAACACAATCCATGGCCAAACGCATTGGCATTAACGTTACGGTAAACGAAAGGCTAAATCGCCCGAAACATAATGACAACGACTCCAAAGAAGCAGGGCCTTTGGCCGATGAATTATCGCGCCGGATTCAGCGCCAGTCATCCATATATATTGACAAGGGCAAACGTCTGATATTTATTGATATCCCGACCACGGACGGCAAAATAGCAACATTTGCAACAACTCTTTACAGAATATATTCAACCAGTACGGAAGTGTTTCTGATATGGCTGCTTGGGTCATTGCTGATTGTATCAATTTTGATTGCACCGTTCATAATCCTGCACACACGCAGTATCCGCCGCATCTCGCGCGCCGCATCTCGGTTTGGGCGCGGCTTGGATGCGCCCGGATTTGAACCGACCGGCTCAAAAGAAATCCGCGAGGCGGCATCCGCAATGATAAAAATGAAAGAGCGTCTGGACCGCTATAACCGCACACGCACAGATATGCTTAATGCTGTCAGCCATGACTTAAAAGCGCCTTTGACCCGTATGAGATTGGGTGTTGAAACAGGTGCTGCGACAAAAAAAGACATGCTGCGCGACATTGACCGCATGACGGAAATGGTTAACGGCTATCTGGCGTTTGCACGCGGCGAAATGCCGGAAATAGAGCAGGCGACCGAGCTGCCCGCGATGCTGACCCGCATTGCACGTGACGCCGCCCCGACAAAAGACATTATTACCGAATTCCCGGACCAGCCGGTTCAATTCTATGCACGCTCCATGGCCTTGGCACGGGCATTCGGCAACGTAATTGAAAACGCGGCACGCTATGCCGAAAAAACAATAAAAATAACCGAGCGCGACTTTGACGACCAAGTAGAAGTCACAATTGAAGACGACGGCCCGGGCATACCCGATGACAAGAAAAGCGACGCAATGCGCCCGTTTGTACGCTTGGATGATGCCCGCGGCATGGATACGGGCGGAACCGGGCTTGGCCTGTCAATCGCCCAGACCGCGATTGAAAATCATGGCGGCCAGCTGTTTTTAGAGAACAGCGATTTAGGCGGCCTGCGTGTTCGTATTGTATTGCCAATCTAAGAGAAAAAAGAAAATGAATCTGTATAAATACGTATCTGATGCAATAAACGAAAAACTGGGCACAACCGTAAATCTGGAGGTGCCCCGCAATCGTGATTTCGGTGACTTTTCCACAAACGCCGCAATGGTTATGGCACGCACTGCGGGCCGCCCGCCACGCGAGCTGGCCACCGACATATCCGACAAGATATCAGAACTGCCGTTTGTTGCGGAAACATCCATTGCCGGCCCGGGCTTTATAAACATAAAAGTAAAAAACGATTTTCTTTGGGATGCCACCGCAGGCGCGACAAATATTGCACAAACACCACAAATGGTTATTGATATGGACTACGGTTCGTACAATGTGGCAAAGTCGTTGCATATCGGCCACCTGCGCACATCCATCGTAGGCGATACGTTGAACAGAATTGCCAAATTCCTGGGGCACAAAACCATATCATATAATCATATTGGCGACTGGGGCCGCCCGATGGGGCTGGTAATTGCATATATTGAAAGCTTGCATCCCGAGTGGCCATTCTTTGCACCAAACTTTGACGCCAACGCAATAAATCCGGCCGACTATCCCATTACGGCAGCTGAGCTTGACACATATTATCCGGCGGCATCCGCCCGCGGCAAAGAAGACGAAAGCTTCTTAAATCACGCCCGCGAAATTACTGCCGAACTACAAAACGGTCATCCGGGCTATACCGCGCTATACAATTTGTTTCTTAAAGTATCATTGGACATGATGGATGGCGTTATAAAAAAATTAAATATGATGCCGTTTGACAAAACACTGGGCGAACGCAATGCCTCGCTGCACTTGGGTGGCGTTGAAAAAATGTTACGCGAACGCAATCTGTTACAGGTCAGCGATGGCGCGGAAATAGTTACCGTACGCCGTGAAACAGATTCCGAACCAATGCCGCCGTTTATGTTTTACAATTCACGCGGGGCCGATACATACGAGGCAACCGACCTTGCGGCAATATGGTTCCGCAAAACGGAAGATAATCCGGATAAAATATGGTACTTGACCGATGCGCGCCAACAGCTGCACTTTAAACAGGTCTTCCGCGTGGCGGAAATGCTGGACCTGTTCCCGGTGGAAAATCTGGAACATCTGTATTTCGGCACCATCAACGGTCCCGGCGGCCAACCTTTTAAGACACGCGACGGCAATGCGGCCGGCCTGTTGGATATAATAGAAATGGTCCGCGATGCAGTGCGTCGGCGCTGTGAAGATGCCGGAAAAACATTGGACGAAGACACGATAGATGCGATTGCCTTGGCCGCGCTTAAGTTCACGGATTTGATGCATGACGTAAAGTCCGACTATATATTTGACCCGGCCGCGGTTACCAGCTTTGAAGGTCGCACCGGCCCGTATATCCTGTATACAGCCGTGCGCTTAAACAGCGTATTAAAACGCGCCAACGCGCCACAGTCTACCACACAAATGCCTGCGGAACTATGTGCCGACGAGCGCAACCTTATAATGTCAATTTTGGATTTTGAGCGCTCTGTTCGCGGCGCATTTGAGAATCGCGCAACAGACCAGTTGGCAAACTATGCATATGATTTATGCCAACTAATCAATACGTTCTATCATAATTGCCCGATATTGCGTGATGATGTGCCTGCGGACATTCGTAATGCACGCCTTTATATCGCACGCGCCGCCCAAGACGCACTGGGGCAGGCGATTGCACTTATGGGATTACGCACCCCTGCGGAAATGTAATCCCATAACGGAGAGAGAATTTGCGTAAAATAGTTTTGTTTTCACTGTTATCTGCCATCGGCATTGGCAATGCCGATGCCGTGCGCATCCATGGCCGTATTATAACCGCAGAAGACAGGGAGCCTGCGATTGACGCAACGATACAGCCATACAGTTCCAAAGATGAAATATTACCTGGTGGACAGGCCGCTGATTCAGACGGCCGATTTGACTTTAATATATCCGACAATGCCAAAAAGGTGCAAATAAGCTATATCGGGATGCATACCCAGACATTTTCACCAGGCGAGCTAAACGGCAAAACAATATCGCTTGAAACCAATCCAACACTGCTGGGAGGGGTGACAGTTATCGGGACGCGCACATCCAGTAGTGGCGGCGACGGTTGCGACAACGAAGCCAACGACCGTATTACACCCGAACTGGCATTATGCAGTGTTCATGCATATAACATTGGTGTTGCCGAAAACCCATCCGGTGCGAATAAGCAGCTGATGAAAGAGGTGGTTGCGCT
>JAIDLK010000050.1 GCA_029051085.1 Alphaproteobacteria bacterium
AAATAAGCGTCCGTTTGTGATAAACTCCCTCCCGTTTGCGGAGGGAGTTATTTTTTTATATAAATATTGACAAAACCTAAATTGTGTACAATATATAAATATGAACAGAAGCAGTTTGAACCAACCAAGGAGAGTTGTAATGCAGATGGAAATAAAATCTTTTTTAGCAGACGTCAATTTATTTACGGATAACATGGTAGATGTTTGTTTTATGTTAAATCAATCGAAGGGTATAAAAAATACCATGCCGCAGATTGATGTATGGCGCGGTGGTGTCGTAGTGCTGTCGCCCCGCTCGCCAAATGCGGTCGAAGAAATGCGCGTACGTCTGGCGCAATATGGTGTTGAAATTGTACCGCAAAACCTTACGCAACAGCAAAGCAAGATTGTTTTTAAGTGCAATGTAGACAATGATGTTATATTGTTGCTGGGCGAAGTGCTAAAGCAGCAGAAGTTGAGACTGCGCAGCAATCAGCTAAAAGGTCTTGCCCAAGAAGTTGACCTCGCGGTTGAGCAATTACCCTATGTTCGCGCCAGCGCATTTAGTCGCGGTGTGAATGCACTGAAGAATCAGATAGAGGTATTGAAAAACATTAGAAATGCTCATATCGGAGAGTTGTCGCGATAATAAAATCCCCGCATTTGCGGGGATTTTTAATTTTTATAATAGCAGTTTCCGGTATATGTACCACTGCCAGTGGAATCGCTGAACGTGTTGCCCGACGGTATATAACATGATGTGATTACAGTACTGCCCGCGGCGGCGGTTGTTCCATATATGCCGCCGGACGCCGGACAGCGCGTGCATCCGGATGTGCCGTTTGTGGATGTGCCATAATATCCTCTGGCGCATCGGTATTCTTTTGTGGTGGTGCAATTTGTGGTATTGCAATAATCGCGTACTTCATATCCTGTGGACTTTGCAGTCCATGCAGTTGTGCTGCAGCCGTTTGTACAACCGCATTTGTTGTATGTGTTACTTGTGCATTCAGTTATAATATTAGTGCTTATTAGATTTTGACCTGTCGGACATGAGGTGCAAGAGTACGCGATTCTAATTGTGCCGCTGCCAGTTCCTTTATAGCAGTTCCTTGTATATGTTTTACAGTTGCTAGGGTTGTTTTCTACGTATGTGCCTGTGTCGCTGGTCGGGCATGTGGTGGTGTCACACAATGTTGGTGTTGCCGCGTATAGATTGCTGCATGTCAGCATCAGCGTTGATGTTAAAAGTATTGCTGATTTCATTATTCTTTTCTCCTGATTTTTTTTCGAAATGAAAAACCACTCAAAATTTGAGTGGCCAGGAGGTTGGAAACAATCGCTAGAATTGTGTGCTTATTCAATATATTCGCAGCCCTCCTGACCCGATGGGTTCAGGAGTTTGTTTTTCGTCTTAATAGTAAAAACGGCGCATTATTGCGCGCCATAAGAACATATTCCGACGCTAGCGTAGAGGTTTCCACACCTCATCATCAGAACACCCGATGACAATCCCATTATATAATGAATAGTATGATTTGTCCAAATAAAAATCCCCCGATACGGGGGTGGGTTATTTTATTTCGCCGACATATGCGCCAAGGCCTATTGCAACGCCCAACAACGGGTCGTCCGGTTCGACATATGCATTTGATGTTTCTATGCCCGGTATATGCGGGTCCGGGACAAGGTCGCCATGGCTAAAGAATTCGGAAAGTGCAATGCTTTTGCATTTTCCGTTTTGCATGGCGGTCATGACATATGTTTCATTGTTTTCAATGGCGCGAACCGCACAGTCGGCCATAGATGCCGCAACAATTCTGTCAGTGGCGGTGGTGTCGCCTGCGCGCTGGAAATGTTCGGGGTATTCCGCACGACAATAAATTCCCGCCGCGGATAATTGACGCGCAATCATTTCTGCGGCCTTTCCGGAATGGCCACGCAAAGAAATCCCTTCGGACACAACGATAACGCCATAGTCTGTGGGGGAATTTTTGATATGTTCGACCAGATTGCTGACATCAAATTTTATTTCCGGTATCAGTATTGCCGATGCGCCTGCGGCAACGCCGGCTTCCAGGGCCAATTTTCCGCAATCGCGTCCCATTGCCTGAACCACGAACCAGCGGCGATGGCTGCGCGCCGTCATTAACAGCTGGTCACAGAAAGTTGTTAATTGCTGGACCGCGGTATTGAAACCAATTGTGGCGTCGGTCAGCGGTACGTCCATATCAATTGTCTTGGGTACGCAGACCAGTTTTACGCCGGAGTATATTTCTTTGAAGCCCCAAGCCAGTGACAGACTGCCGTTTCCACCAACTAACACAAGTGTATCCAGATTCAGCTCTTTAAGAGCGCTGTTTAGTTTTGTGTTAAACTCTTTTAATATCCCTTGGCGTGCGGCTTCTTCGAAATTCATTGTGCCGTCACGACCATTGCGCAGAACACTGCCCGACAGGCGGGCAAATTCCAGCGGCATATTTTCGGGTGTTAATTCAACAGCGTCCGCCGGTGAACAATACAGCCCATCGGTGCCGCCACGAATACCGATAACAGACCAAGTCCGTTCGGCGGCCGCGTTAACGATGCGCTGAATCACTGTGTTCAGGCCGCTGCAGTCTCCGCCTGTGGTCATTATGCCAATTCTTTTTTTATCACTCATATTCTTTTCCTCTTTTTGCCGGTAAATTATAGCACAATTAAGTTGACAAAGAAATATCTTTTGCAATAATTTGTCTATTGAATATATTCATGTCCGGAGACTGCAAAATGGCAAAGAAAAATACAAAAACAAAGATAAAACCATCAACAGACGATTTGATTGACAGTGCAATCGCCCAGCAAAACTCATGGATGGAAAACCGTCGGGCATTTGCGCAGCGCTTTTTAAAAAGTCTTAATATTTTTGCGCGCCCCAACCCAAAGAAGTCAGATGTGGCGCCGGTGGATAAAAGCGATAATCGTGGACTGCGTGCGTATTGGTTCCCGATACTGTGTGCGCTGGTTGTTATATTTGTTGCAGTGTGGGTTGCGTTCTTTCATACAACAACGCATCGCGTTATTGTTGTGCCGGCGGTGCCGGATCCGGTTGTTCGTGCCATTGATACGGAAACAACGCCCTCTTTTGATATTGTGCGTATAGAACGTGGCGGTCAGATTGTTGTTGCTGGGCGCTGGACTCCGCATCAGAATATTTCCATTCTTATCAACGGTAAAATTGTTGCGACAGAGCGGACTGATTCGCGTGGAGAGTTCGTTTATGCGCCAACGCATCCATTGGCGGCCGGTAATTATACGATATCCCTGTTGGGGGTAAATCCTGATGTTCGTTCCGAAGATAACGTATTCGTGTATGTTTCCGAACAGGGCTATAAAAATTCTGTTTCCTTGTTAATGACCCGAGATGGCAGTACGCTGCTGCAGGCGCCAAGCATGCTGGTCGATGGGGATTTGGTTGTTTCCAAGATTGATTATTTAAGCACCGGGCGCATTGTTGTTACCGGTGATGCGATGCCTCGTTTGCGCGTTTCTTTGACGCTTGGTGATAAATATATTGGTTTTGCCCGCGTCTCTGACCACCGTCATTTCGGTCTGGGGGCGGATGTGGGCGAACTGGTGGCAGGGAAAGAATACAGTCTGGCGGTACGTCTGCATGATGGTGACGGTCGTACAGTTGCAACAGTGCGTCACAATTTTGTAATGCCGGAAATGACAGGCGATGACAATACTTATTATACTGTGCGTCGCGGTGATTGTCTGTGGATTATTGCACGCAATTTCCTGCGTCGCGGCATATTGTTCAGTATGATTGCCGAAAGAAACAATATTGAAAATCCTGATTTGATTTATCCTAAACAGTTGTTGCAGATACCGGTTGAAGAATCGAAATAGACCTGACAAAGCTGCAATCAAAAAAATAAACCGACGTAAAGTCGGTTCTATTTTTGGTGCGGGCGAAGGGAGTCCCTCGGCATTATATGCCTGCGGGGAAACCGTGACGGCTCGACAGCACTTCGTTTGTCTTGCCTACTTGTTTTCGACCCCTCTGGTCGGGTTCAATTCCATCGCCAAATGCCAAAAATTAAGCCGCCACAGGGGCGGTTGAATTCTTGGTGCGGGCGAAGGGAATCGAACCCTCGTCTTCAGCTTGGGAAGCTGACGTGCTACCATTATACCACGCCCGCGACGGATTGCATTTTATATTGTTGCAGAATGAATGTCCAGAGAATATTTGACTTTTGCAAAAATACGCGGCATAATAAGCACGCAAATCCCAAAGATTGCCATCAAAATAAATCCAGTTCGCAGTATGCGTGTGGTACATCAGCCGATTAGTTTCATCCTTGATTGTTCGTTGCCTTCTTTTGGATATGATTGTCCTGTTATGGGTGGGGTTCAGTCTGGTGAGTGTATCAAGGTTGAAGACTCATATCTTGGCCGGTTGGTCCATTGTGGCGTATGGTTGTGGTATTGCGGCCACATATAAAAGCCTGGACGAGGTTATGAAAATCGCAAAAAGTTGCCAATATAACATGGGGCGATAAAATGACACAAAAAGTAAAGTTTATAATTGGTAATAATTTGAAAGTGTCGTATAAATGCACTTTGTGCAATTTAGATTTTATGAAAAAGCAGTATCGTTATTGCCCAGTGTATGGCCTGTTGCGTAATGGCGAAAGAAAAAACGACGTTTTTGCTTATGAAAATAATATAAGATTACGCGTTTCAGGTAATGTAGGCTATAAAGAATTGTTGCGCATTCGTTCTGCGATAAAGCTTTTTGCAAAAGATTGTGAACATAACAAAAATCGATAAAATCATGCACTTTAATATCTTAACAATTTTTCCAGAAATGTTTCCAGGTACGCTTGGTGCGGGCGAAGGGAATCCGCGCGTACAAGAACACAATGAGTTGCGTTATTAGCAACGAATTGATGTTCGCATCGCAAGGATACCCGACTCATACATAGAAAATTTCAAACCTGGTGCGGGCGAAGGGACTCCCTCGGCATTATATGCCTGCGGGGAAACCGTGACGGCTCGACAGCACTTCGTTTGTCTTGCCTACTTGTTTTCGAACCCTCGTCTTCAGCTTGGGAAGCTGACGTGCTACCATTATACCACGCCCGCAGTGACTTGTATTTTATATATGTGGCGCCTGAAAGTCCGGCATAAAGTATAAAAATATTTGACTTTTAATAAAAACAAGGGCATAATAAGGCCGCAAATCCCAACAGATTGCCATTATTATAAATCCAGTATGCGGTATGCATGTGGAACATCAACCGGCGAGTTTCGCTCTTGATGTGGTTTTAATTATGTGTCTGTTGAAGGATTAACAGAGGTATATTTATATGGATAAAAATATATTGGGTTTTGGATATGAAGAGTTGCTGCAGCCAAGTTCGGCGCTAAGCAGTAAACACAAATCTAAATGCAACAACGTAGCATGCGGCGCAAAAGAGTTGCGGGCTGCGCAGATTAAGTTTTTCGGGCTGGATTGTTTGTTTCAGCCTGACCAAAAAGTAAGATAAAAAACAAGGAGTAAAAAATGGCAACAGTTATCAGATTGGCGCGCTATGGCGCAAAAAAGCGTCCGTACTATCATGTCGTTGTGACAGATTCTCGCAATGCACGTAATTCCGGAAATGTTTTGGAGGTTGTTGGTAAATATGACCCGATGCAGCCTCGTGACAGCGAAAAGCGTGTTATCCTGAATATTGACCTGGTTAAAGCTTGGCTGTCCAAAGGCGCAAAGCCGTCCGACCGTGTTTACAAGTTCTTGGCTAACGCGGGCTTGGTTGCGAAAAAGCCGGTTCCTGTTCAGACAAAAAAGCACCTGCAGTCTGAAAAGACCCAGATGAAGATTAAGGACAAGGCGGATAAGCTGGCCAAGGCCGCTGAAGAAAAGGCTGCGGCAGAGGCAGCGGCAAAAGCCGCCGCGGATGCTCCGGCAGAATCTGCGGAATAATAAACTTTATATGCCCGGGGCTTCCCGGGCATATTGTTAAAAGGAGTTTTTTATGTCCAAATGCCCATATAATAATTCTGTTGAATGCGATAAAAGCTTTATGTCCGCAGAATTTATGCGTCAATTGAATATAGTTATACGTAGTGGCGGCTTTTGGCTGCATACGCCACCGGCCGGTTCTGATTGTCGCGCACAAAGTCGTATGTGTATGCGTCTGGTGGCACAAAAGCAGCGGTAAAAAAATGACTGACAGTAACAAAATCTTGGTCGGCAAAATTGTTGCACCCCAGGGAATACGTGGTGAAGTTCGCGTTCATACATATACCGCCGGGGCCGATGACTTTAGAACCCTGCAGGTTTTGGGGCTGCCTTTAAAGTTTGTTCGCACGGCGGGGCGCGATATCGCCATTTGTCGTGTTGACGGTGTTGCCGATCGCAATGCGGCGGAAGCTTTGCGGGGGACGGAACTGTTTATATCGCGTGACGCCCTGCCCGCGACTGGCGCCAACGAATATTATCAGGCGGATTTAATAGGTTTTGATGTTTTTCAAAACAACGAAAAAATCGGCCGCGTTGCATGTTTTCAAAATTTTGGGGCCGGTGATATAATAGAACTTGAAGATGGTGAAATGCTGTCGTTTATCGGTGCGAATGTTGATACAGAAAACCGTCGTATAACAGTGAAATAAAATGCATTTTAATATACTGACCATTTTTCCAGAAATGTTTCCCGGAACGCTTGGGGCCGGCGTGGTTGGCCGCGCATTAGAGCGCGGCATTTGGTCGTATGATGTAATAAATATTCGCGATTTTGCATACAACAGCTATGGCAGCGTAGATGACGAACAGTTTGGTGGCGGCAAAGGAATGGTTATGCGCCCTGATGTTCTGGGGGCGGCACTGGATTCAATTAAAAATCGCGGACGGATAATATATTTTTCGCCCCGCGGCCCACGATTGAGTCAGCCGATGGTTCGTGAATTTGTACAAGACGTTGATGC
>JAIDLK010000051.1 GCA_029051085.1 Alphaproteobacteria bacterium
ATATTTTAACGCACTATTAAAATGGCCCGGCGCGGCTATCCCCGGCTCTGGCCCATATGCCGGGCCGCATTGCCGCGACGGTTCGCCATCAAAAAAATCAGAATTATTCTTTGTCGTCGTTCAGCACATCAATCAAACCGAAACGATTGATATAGTTAAACGATATACCCATTATAAAATTACTGCCGTATTCATCTGCGCCACGCGCCTTGGCGCGACGATACTGAACATATGGCCCCAATGTAAAGTTACCCCACAGATTTGTATCCATGCGGACAACCGCGCTGAAATCACGGTCCAGGTCCGTCGCAACATAATCGGAATAAGACAAATACTCGCGATAGTATCCGTTGGTATGGAACTTTACCCCCTCGCGCAGTTTATACTCCAAACGCCATCCCAGTTCCGCGGCAGTCTTACTGGTTTTATCATGCGAATACGTAAAATCGTATTCATAGACGCCCGTTAAATATAGACTTTTTATAATCGGATGGTCAAACAGCGACATACCGGCGCTGCTGCGGACCAGGTTTTGGCGCGGCGCATCACCAGTGGCGACAAATTCCGTTTCATACGCACCACGCACGGTCGGACCAAAACTAAACTGTCCCCATTTCCAGCATGCCCATGACATATCACTGGACAGCAAAATCTTATCCGCATTTTCGTTGGTGGTCTCGGGCTGATTATAGGGCTTTAGAGTCGTTTTACCATATTCCAAAAACAGACTGTTATCCCATTTGAACTTATTGCGCTTATACTCCAGTGCCGTATCCAGCACACCTTTGATAAAATCCTGGCTGTCGGCTTTTAATGCCTGTATCGGCGAATCCTGATATTCCGCGGCATGGCGAACCTGTGTTTTCGACATTTCCAAGCCGATGCGACGAATATTTAGAAATAATTCAACCTCGTCCGGATTATCCGCATATGCCGCAAAAGGCCCCATACAAAGCGCCAACAATAACAGAAATTTTGCTTTCATCTTTCCCTCGGTATCCAACGAGGCCAACGGTATATAAAAGCCCACATGTTGTCAAGATTTTTGTCCGCACACACCCTATTTCCACATGCGCAGCGCACCGCCGTCATCACTGGTCTGCCACCCGGCACTGCGTGCCGCCGCCGCAAACATGCGCCGACCGGATTCCGGAATGGAAATTGTCATCTGATTCCCTGAAATATTGCGGGTATTAAGCTCAACATTTTCACCGCGCGCAATCTGGTTTAACTGCATCCAATCACCAACCTTGTCACGCAATGTAACCAGCACAATAACCTGGTCGCCCACAGTATTGTCCGGCAGCCAGCTGTTAACATTATTATCCGCCAGCCAGCGACGCACCGCACCGCCATCCAATGTCATTGTTATATTTGCGGAATATGTTGTAGCCGACTGTTGCTCGCCATCAATGCTTGAGGTCGCCACCAAATTCGTCAGCGCCGCCGCAGGCGCATCTTTTATAGCATCCCCCAGCGCCGACCTGTCCGTATATGGCGCCAACGCCGTCCCGATAATCTGGCGGCGCGCATTATCAAACGCGATATTCTTGGCCGCGGCCGCCGTATCGCTGGTAACATTAACCGCGGCCGAGCCCGTCAAAATCTGGGGCGCGGCAAACGCAGCGCCGCCCCCCAGAATAGACACAACCGACAAAATGATTACGCGTTTTAACATTTCTTTATATCTTTAGAACTTTGCAACCAAGCCCAGGCGTATACCCAACGACTTATAGAAAGACTCTATTTCGCCGCCAACCTTGCACTGCCATCCCGGACATTCCTTGCGCAGCTGGTCGATATTGGCCGCAACCTGGTTATTTGCAATAAGCTCCTCTTCGGTGGCATAGCCCGGCCCCCAATAAACGCCGTCTATATCCCCACCCTTTAAATAATTATTAAATGTTGTCATATAATAATTTTCATTCAGATATGTTGTCGCATCCGCATCACTGACCGTATAATAGTCATATGTTACCCCCAGCGACAGCGATATCATATCCGTCAATGCAGTCGTCCAGTTCGCCCCCAACCCCAAATGCATTGCCGAGAACATATTCGCCTTGTCCTCTACACTTTTCGGGTGCGCCCAATCGAAACGATACGGTTGGTCTCCGGTGGCGGTATAGCCGGGGAATCCCAACTCTACACGACCGCTGACCATGTTGTTCTGGTTGATATCATATTCCATATCCATCGCAACATACGGCCCCGACCATTCAACTTCATAAGAATGGCTGACGCCCGGCTGATAATATGCATATGTCCCCGCCGTGTCATAGCTGGCACTGCCGGATGGAATCGGATGCTTGCCGGACTCATCCGGCCCCCATATAACTGACTGATTCCCTGCATCATCAACAAAAATCACAATCGGGTCACACTGAATTTCGTCACTTTGAACACCGGTTATAGGATCTTTGACCATTACACAATAGCTGGTATCAACCGCCAGACCGGAATTCTTTTTCGTTTCCAGTTCATATTTCATATAACGATAACCAATGGACGGCGTAAACTTTACTTTCCCCAACGAAAACGCGTCAACCCAGCCAAAGCCAACGTTAAACCCGTACATCTTGCCGCCTTCGCTGGCACCAATAGACAGCGCATTACCCATCTGGTCGCCGATAACATTGATAATATTTCCGGCGGCATCCGTCTCAACCCACTGTGTCACGAAATACCCGCCATTGGTGATATCATCGTCGGTCATGCTGGACTCTCCCGCCTGCATACCGTACTTAAAGCCGGCATCCACTTTCAGCTTCATGCTGCCCGCATCAAATTCATATGCACCATGCAAATCCAAAACATTCCAAGACACATCGTCATAACGCAAAATACTGCCGGAATCTTTCATTTCAAATTTCCACATCGCGGCCTCATGCGTTAAACCGCCACCGACCGTAAATCCGTTTCCGGTCTTGGATGTCGTGGTCCGCTGAGCCGTGGCTTGCGCCTGATTTTGTGATTGAGCGGCCGCGCGCCCAACGGTCCCCGTCGGACGTGTGGACGCATAAGAGGCACCGCTGTATCCGTTTTGCGGAACACGGTTATATGTCATACCGTTTTGGGTATACGTACCGCCACGCTGAGCCGAATATGACTGGTTGGTATAACGCTGCTGAGGCGACTGATAATTACCGGTATAATAAGTCCCGGCTGCACCGGCAATCGCCGGCATCAGCGCAAAAATAGAGCACCCGATTAAAAATTTTGGCAATTTATTCATTTATTTGTGTCCTGTGTTATAATTTTCAATGGACATTTTAGCATAAAAAGAGTAAAAATAAAAACGCAATTTTTCGGTTTTGTCTTGTAGATACTCCATACATGGCAAATCCTGATAACCTGGCGGCCATGGTGAAACTGGTAGACACGCAGCACTAAGGATGCTGTGGAGCAATCCTTGGGGGTTCAAGTCCCCCTGGCCGCACCACTGAATTTGTTAAGTTTCCCTATATTTTATCCTTGCCCGACTTTTCATAATTTTGCTACACTTATCATACAAAGAATGAAAGGACGTTATCTACTTTTTGTCGCATGCCTTGGATATGCCGCGTTTTACAGCGCCATGGCCGAAGACGACGCATCTGTTGCACGCGCCGCCACACGTCGTGCGTCCGCAGGCACGGTTACAACATCCTCAACGCCAACTCGCGGCAAAACAACTGCAACCGACTCTACCCGCGCCACGGTCACTTCTTCTCGTACTGCCGCGGCGGTAAAATCCGCCGACACAACGGCCCGTTCTGTCGGCACGCGCAGCGCAGTTGTCACAGAATCAGGCCGCTCCGCCAATGACACCACCCCACGCACCGCGGTGACACAACGCAGTGGCACGGGAACCACCGTTCTTGCAAGACCGGTTGCAACAACCGCGCGCACCGCCACATCAACAGTATCAAGAAGTGCCCTGCCCGCACGAAACACTACGGCCGCGCCAACTGCACGCGCCGCAACGCCCGCCCGCAACGCCGCACCGGCACGCAGTCGTGCCGCCGCATCAGCAACCATGGCGCGGACCGCGGCAAACACGGAATTACGTGAAGCAATAATGAATCGTGATTATACAACCTGCCGCCAGGTGTATTATGAATGCATGGACGAATTCTGTGCCAATAAAAATTCCCAGCTGAAACGGTGCGCCTGTTCAACCAGACTTCACGAATTCGACAATGTAAAGCAGCAGCTGTCAAATATCGAAGACAAGCTGTTGGATTTCAACCAGCGCCTGCTTACTGTCAATATGGACAAGGAAGATGCCGAGGCATTGTTTACCGCCACCGAAGGCGAGCTGGCGTTTAACCAGAAAGATACGTCTGCATCAAAAAAAATACTGGATGAAATTTCAAAAAAATTAAACAGCGGAACCAATGATTCGTTCAGTCAAAGTCTGTCGGCGATAACACTGTCGCTAAATACCGATGCGGCGTTTGACAATGTTGATTCATTACTTGGCGCCACAACCACCAGCAAGGAAGGTGTTGAATTATATAATGCGGCCTTGCCGATATGTCGGGAAATGGCGGCGGAAGTCTGTGATGAAAGCTCATTGGCATTGGCCGAAAGCGGCTATCAAATGGCGATTGAACAAGACTGCAATACAATTGCAAAAACATACGAAACGCAGACGGAACAAGCACGCGAAAAAATCCGCGAAGGCAGTGCCCTGCTTGACATATCTCGTCTTGACATATATCAAAAACGCAATTCCGACGACATACTGACATGCAAGAAAAAAATGCTGACTCAGTTGTTTGACACATCTGTATGCGGCGAGAATCTGGACAAATGTCTGGATATGTCGGGTCAGTACATCGACCCGTCCACCGGTCAGGCATTCCTGACAGAAAATCTTGCCAATTTGTCCTTGCTTATTACACGTCCCGAGGGTAATCAAACATGGACCAACGCACCGGGTAATGATCGCTTCATCTCATATCTGAATTCCAAGAAAAAATATCTGGAACCGGCAATGGAAAACTGCCAGGACATTTCCGATTATGTCTGGACGGAATTTATAGAAGACGCCTTGGCCCAGATTAAGCTGGCCCAGGATAAAAAACTTGAAGAAGTTCGCCAAAGCTGTACAACACTTACAACCCAGTGTCTGTCAAATACGGCCACATCCATATCGGATTTTGATGCACGCGCACTGTCCACATTTGGTGTCAAGGCGGATAAAACCGTAAACGACATGTGCGCAAATGTAACGAAAGCATGTACAGCTCTGCTGGAAACGGTTGGGGGCGACCAAGACTGGATTGGCGGCATGACATCAATCGCCACAGACAAAACGTATGAAACAATTATGCAAACATGCCGCGAAGTTGGGCGTGCATGCATTATTCAGGCATGCAAATCCATATCCGGCAATTTTGGCATGTGTGAAAGCATCCAGAACTCTATTAACCGTAAATCCATTATAAACCGCACATCCTGCTGGTCCGAGGTAAAACAATGCGTTGCAGAAGCCGGTATCGATGCCATAAATCGCATATTCTCCCAGGTGGAAACGGACAATCTGGAAAATGGCGGAACCTTTTATAAGGAATTGTATAATATCAACCCAACAGAATTACACTTTACAAATAATGATAAAGACTTGCAAAAATGCTACCAAGAAGCAGGCACTAAAACATGCATATACGATTTGTGCGCAAAAGAATGCGGATGTGAAATCACTAACCAAAAACTTGATAAGTGCGAAAATACCACCGGAATGGAATGTCGGGTTTGCCGTCTGGCTGAAAAAATTTGGGGTAACTGCGAAGCAAGCCCCACTGCGAATATTGAGCCGGAGAATTCGCATAACCAAATAATGCAACCCTATTCTACAACAGACACTACCCTATTGTACTGGTTTGCACAAAATACCGCCACAACCGGCGATAAAGCCAGCTGTCGCGACACATCATGTCCAAGCGGTTATCGCTCAGATGTAGAAAATGACAACATTATATGCCGTCCAGACTCAGATTACGCCGATAACGGTTATCTGTGCCCCCTAGGTAGTTATGATAGATTCCGTCCATATGCAGATAAGGGTACAAAAGGTAATTGTTGCCGAACTGGCACAGCTTCAGGCAACATAGGTGATTTTATAAAAGGTGACGGAACAGAAAAGGGTCTGTGTTGCATTGGTGCCTGGAAAGAGATAAAAGGTAAACCACTATATGGCACAGCCTCTATTATGGATGCATGCCAAAGCACATCTGGTGATACGCCTCATAATGTAGTCGGCAACCTAAAACTTAACTCACAGCCAGTCTCTTTGGTATGCATATCATCAAAAGGCACAAAAGAAGAAGCCTTATCTGGCGACAAAAAAGAAGAAGATCCTCCAAATGGCTATCCAAATGGAAAAACTATAAAATGCGACGGACAATTCGTATTCATAGACACCGACGGTCGACATATAGACCCGCACACTGACAACCCCAAATCATTTATGTCGTATGTAAATGCCACAGGTAGCATCTGTAAGTATGATTCCGACAACAATAATTGGGGCGACTCCGATCCGGCAGCTTGGCTAATAAATCTGACCGGAAAGCCCATTGGGGAATAGGAACTTTATCCGCTTGACAAATCAATGTATTGTGCGATACAATTCCTAGCAGGTAAATAATTACCATAAACCAAAGGGTTATGTATTGCATAGTTTGCACCCATACTTTTTCAATTTACCACTTACGACGGATTCCGTCGGTGTGATATCGGCACGGGATATGCATGCAGCTTATGGCCCGCAAATGCACCGGGGCGAATTCGGTGCGAACAGATTCTGATGGGGAAAATCCGGCCTTTTGCCGGATTTTTTCGTTTATTTGTCAGGAAAAATGTCCGCTATCGCATCGCCACAACAAACAAAGGAGCGACAAATGCGCTTTACAGATAAAATAAAGTATAATATCAAACGCGGCCTTCCGATTCTTGCGATTGCTGGCGCCGGCCTGATGGCATCTTGCGACAAAGACGACGAACCAAATGTCCCCCAGCATGACGTGGAATTGCCTTTTACAAAAAGCACTGCCGATCAAAGACTGACATTTCCAATTTTACAGAGTTATATCAACGACCCGGCTGTACGTTATATATATTTGGTAGTAGAAGGAGATTGGAATAACTATACCCCCGACAATATCAGTCAGACACGCGATAATTTCTTACAGCCCCGTATAGAAATGTCGCATAAAATGCGCGGACGCGGCGACTTTCATTTTACACCTGGTGCCGCATCCCGGGTACCGTCTGACAGTCTGTGGTATATTCAGCAAGGCTGGACAATTAACAAATATCTGCAGAACCAGAAATAAAAGATCCGGTTTTATACCGGATTTTTTTATTGCTTTGACTTGTATATTTTTTTAGCATATAAAAAGAGAATGAAAAAATTTATATTTGGTATATTGATTGCACTTTTTGTTAATGGCACAGCCATTGCTTTTGACTGCCCTTCGGGCGACGCTATGACAGAAACAACCTGCAATGCCGTGGCCAACTGTGTTTATAATGCTGGCTCATGTCAGAAATGTGATAATGGCCAATACAGTCCAGCAAACAGTAATAAGTGCATGAACTGCAATAATAATAAGCCATCTAGCGCAGATTGGACAGGCCCAGGGAATGACAAAGGCACCTGCCCATGGTCCATAACCTGCTCTGCGGGGTCTTATTGGAATGGCAGCGAATGCGTCGATTGCAAAGGCAATCAAACCTCTTCCGACACTACCATCACATCTGATGGCATGGGAAGTTGGCCCGCACAAAATAACACATGTACGTATAAAGCTGTTTTAATAAAACTGGAAAAAAACCAAGGTGTTTTTGATATAGACAAACAAATTTACGCTAAATGCGAGGAAGGATTTGCAGACAGCGAAGATGGTCCATGGCGCGAACAGCCCGACATAACTCCGACGTTATGGTGGGGGCAAACCTTTGATGGATACTATACAGACAAAACTGGTGGCACACAGAGATTCGATGAAAACGGTGAATTAAGCTATCAAACAACTGATTGCTCGTTTACCGAAGAAACAACAACTCTTTACGCACATTGGCAGCAAAATCCTTATTATGTGGACTATTATTACCCCCCAGACACAACTGCTGCCATGCGACAAAAATGCTATCTGGGCAAAGCCTGCACCCCAATAGAGCCAGACAGCAATAAAGCACCCGCTAAACAAGCTTTTGATAAATGGCAATGTATATCTGGGTGCAGTGGTTCAATAAATAAAGATGATATAATTCCCGAGCCAAAGCAAACAAATACAACCACGACACCTGTTATACAACTACAAGCATTATGGAGAAACTGTAATGCAGGATATTACTGCACAAACGGTAAAGAGGAGCCCTGCCCAATAGGCTCAACATCAGCCGCGGGCTCAGAAACTATAGGGGATTGCCATATCACACAAGATACGCTATTTTGTGATGGCGACGGAACAACATGCTTTTACCTGCCCGCCCAAAAGACAACATTTTATGCCAACTAAAATAACTTTATCCCGTCAATTGCACTGCGAATATCGGTCAGCTGCGCATCAGTAAAGCGGCCTAAAACCCAATCTGCCGGCGGAATTGGTAAACCCAAATCACGCGGATGGCCAATACCGATGCGAATGCGCCTATATTCATTCCCGACCGCCGCATCTATTGACTTTATTCCATTGTGCCCCGCACTGCCACCGCCGATTTTTTCACGCATTTTACCAACCGGCAAATCAAGGTCATCATGAATAACCACCAGATTTTCCAGTGGAATTTTATAAAAAGTCATCAGCGGCAATACCGCATTACCCGATAAATTCATATATGTTTGCGGCATAACAAATATCACACGGCGCCCCGCCATATTTACCGACGCAGTTTTGGCATTTTTTTCACTTTTCCATACTGCATCGGCGCCGGCCAAACGCGCCACCGCCATAAATCCGACATTATGCCGCGTACGCGCATACTCCATTCCCGGGTTCCCCAGTCCAACAACCAACACAGGTTTATTTTCTTGCATATATCTGTCTCTTTTTTCTATTATAATATCACAGAAAGGAGATAAATATGAAATTAAAATCTGCGGCTTTTTTCACAGCGGCGATAATGGCATTCATGACGGCGGATGCACACGCAAACCTGCTGTTTGACCCATATATCGGTGCAAGCGTTGGCGTCGGTGGCGCAACAACGTTTATTGACGGTGACACACATTCGGAAATGGCCCAGTCTTATGGCGCCGTAATCGGCTTGGACATTCCGTTCGTACGGATAGAGGGTGAATATAACTATCTGAACGACAAAGATATCACAGCGCACACCGCCATGGCGAATGCATACTTAAAAATGCCGATGATACTGATATCGCCGTATATCGGTGCGGGTGTCGGTGCCATCTTGGACGGCGATGCGGGCCATGGGATTGATATTGAATCAACCGTCGCATACCAGGGCATGCTGGGCCTGACATTTGATTTGCCGGTTCTGCCGTTTAAAATCGACGCCGAGGCGCGCGCATTCTATGCCCCCGACGCATTCAGCGCAGCGGGCGAAGACGCCGATTTACTGCACTATGATATTCGTGCAAAATTGCGCTATATATTCTAACCAATACCGCGGGGGGCATCGTCCCCCCGACAACATCCCGGGATAAAAAATGCTTACACTGATTGACGGAAACTCTTTGCTTTTTCGCGCATACTATGGCGTGCACAGCCGCCTGACGCGGTCCGATGGTACGCCGACCGGCGCAGTGTATGGATTTTTAAATATGATTTTACCGGTACTGGCCGCCGCCAAACCAGATGATGCGTTTGTATGCATATTCGATGCGTCACGCATTACTTTCCGCCAGGATATATACCCCGAATACAAGGCGAACCGCAGCGAAACACCCGCGGATTTAATTACCCAGGGCACAATGATTCGTGCGGCAATGAGTGCTCTGGGCATGCCGGTTTTATGCATCCCCGGTGTTGAAGCCGATGATGTAATCGCCACACTTGCACGCGAAAACTGTACAAAGCACGATGCCACCCGAATTATTACCAGTGACAAAGACCTGATGCAGCTGGTATCGGACTGTGTATATTTATACGACGGCATGAAGGGGCGCGACATACGTGAGCCCCAGGTTTACGAAAAATTCGGCGTCGCCCCGCACCAGGTCATAGATGTCCAAAGCTTAATGGGCGATTCATCCGACAATGTTCCGGGTGTACCGGGTATCGGCCCCAAAAAAGCGGCGGAGCTGATTGGACAATTCGGCAGTCTTGACGCATTGTATGAGCATCTGGATGAAATAAAAAGCGAACGCACCCGCAATCTGTTGCGTGATAATCGCGAAATGGCGTACATCTCACGCCGTCTGGTAACACTAAAGGACGATGTTGATTTATCAGGTCTTTCCATAACGCCATTTGTATTCAATACACCCGCGGCACTGGATTTTGTACGGACAAAACTGGAAAGCAACTCATTGGCGGCAAAAATAGAAAAACTGTTTCCATTGGAAAAATATAACCCCGACGCACAGCCGGAAATTCCGGAATACTCTGGCTCTGAATGTCCGGTGG
>JAIDLK010000052.1 GCA_029051085.1 Alphaproteobacteria bacterium
GCCGCCAGCGGCTCGGTGCTTGGCGACATCTTGGGCGCTTCGATTGAAAACAGCAAAAAATACTAAAAGGGGCACACCGCCCCTTTTAAATTCCAAAGGCAATAAAAAATGAAAGATATGATTGTGCTGATGGGGGGCCAGGGAGTAGGCAAGGGCACATTTTCAAAAATGCTGCGCGAACGTCACGATTACAACTATATCGAAACAGGCGCAATGTTCCGCTCGCTGCCGGCCGATTCCGCAATTGCAAAACTTATTGCGGCGGGCAATCTGGTACCGGATGCCGAACTTTTCAAGCTGGTTGCATCAAAGATTACAAATACAAAAGACCTGCTTATTGACGGCTTTCCCCGCACAACACCCCAGGCACAGTGGCTGGTACAGAACTATGCAAACAAGTTCGCGATTCATATTCTGTATCTGGATGTCCCCGAAGAAATCATGATAAAGCGCATAAACAAGCGCATTAACGAAGGCGCCGGACGCGCAGATGATGCCGATGCCGCCGCTGTACGTCGCCGCTTGGATACATTCTGGCAGATAACAATGCCGGCAATCGAATGGCTGCGCACTGCACCGGGAATCAAGTTCTCGGACGTGGATGTCACAGGCCCGGTGGATGAGAACTTTGCACGCATATTAGCGGCAATGCAACCTCAGAAAACGAAATAAAAAATGCCCCGGTCGGGGCATTTTTTATTTGTATTCCCACCACAATACCCATATAATAACAACGTTGACGGGTATTCCGTCAATGAGGTGTGAGAACCTCTGTGTACGCGTCGGAATATGTTCTTGTGGCGCGCAATAATGCGCCGTTTTTACTATTGCGACGAAAAACAAACTCCTGAACCCATCGGGTCAGGAGGGCTCGCGGAATATCCAATACGCGACACAATTCGTACAATTGTTCTCAACCTCCTGACCACCAAAGATTTGGTGGTTTTTCATTTTGAAAAAAGGAGATTGAACAAATGAAACTAAAAATATTAATAGTTATACTTGCTCTTGCTGGTAACATATGCATATATGACGCGTACGCATTAGGCGTAACTTGTTTAGACTGTACAGATTCTCGAGGCAATTGTACTTCATATGCCGCAAGCTGTTGTGCGCCCTGCGGTAGTGGTAGTGGTGGAGGTTGCACTGACTGTAACAGCACAGCTTGGGCATCGACCGGCACTGCCGGACATGAATCCAGAACTGAAGCATTTTGTGTTTTAGGAAATTGCTCAAAAGCGAAAACTTATCGGTGTGCCGCCGAATATTATGGAAAAACACTTAACGGTACCAGTGGCTGCACTAAATGCCCGTCGCCCGGTACAAGTACGGCCGGCGAAAATGAGGACATAACGTCGTGCTATATCCCATCAGGCAATAAGTTCAGCGATTCCACCGGCAGCGGCACATATACCGGAAACTGTTATTACACAAATTAAAAATCCCCGCATGCGGGGATTTTTGTTATATCTTTTCAATTACAACTATTGCAGCGGAAAATCCGTCTTGGTCGGTAATAGACAGGTGCAGTTTTGCATCGCCCCCCGCCAGTTCTTTTAATTTTGCACGCGCACCGCCCGCGATTAACAATTCCGGACACCCCGCTTCGTTATGAGTAACAGATACGTCGGAAAAGGCGATGTCTTCGCCAAATCCTGTCCCCAATGCTTTTAGGCATGCCTCGCGCGCAGCCCAACAGTTTGCCAAATGTTTTTCTGCATTCGCGCTGTCGTTATCGGCGTGTTCCAATTCCTTTTTGGTAAAAATCCGTTGCTTCTTAAAGGCAGACCAGTCCAAAAATCGGCCGCATTCCACCAAATCAATCCCAATGCCAATTATCATTCGATAAGCTCCTTTGATTTTAGTGCTTCTCGCGCATACTAATAATAATTTTCCGATTCGTGCAAGCAGAAAATAGTGTATAAAAAACACCGGCATTTAAAGTGCCGGTGTTTTTTGCGATTATTTATTATCGCATGACGGTTTTTTATTGTTTTCCGGTGTATGATTTTTCTTTTCACCCATGGCGCTGCTGCAGTTTTTGCATTGTTTTTTATCACAATTACACATGTTTTTTCCTTTTGGTTTAAGTGTTGATTTTGTTTATGTCCGGACAATGTCAATTTTACCGCACAGCCCCCAAAACAACAATATGCATCTATTCCATAAAGAAAAATCGCCGCAAAAGCGACGACTATATCCGTGGTCGGGGTGACAGGATTCGAACCTACGACCCCTTGCACCCCATGCAAGTACTCTACCAGACTGAGCTACACCCCGACATGTCGGATAATATAAACGATAATATTATCAAACACAATCTTTTTTATTCGCCGCAGTGCTTTTTTATCATGTCGCGTGTTTGCACCGCAATGGCAAAATCACGTGCTTCACTTGCCGCACAGGGGTTGCAATCCGCACGGCGGGCGCCTTGGCGACAAACAAAGCGCGCACCATTGCATTCGCCACTTACTGTCGTTTCCATGGGGGCCGTAAAATACGCCATGGCGATGTTTTTATACTTCTCGGGGATTACATCCGGATTATAGGCCCACATCTGGGCAACCGCATTGGTAACGGTTTGTGCGCACGTGTCTTGTTCTTGTGCGGCGCCCGCGGTCGACTGGGCATGTTCTGTCGGCAGAATGTCTTCATAACGGCCCGTGTCATGTATTATTGCATATGCAACAACACCCCCGCAAAGAACCACCATGGATATCAGCAATATGTAATGCGCAATTGAAAAAGAATTTGTCTGGTATGCCACGATTGTCTCTCCTTGGTTACTTTAAATATATGGTATCATTTTCATTATATTGCCGTGAACGGTTTTTTATTCCCAGCATTTGTTGATTTTTTGTTTTTTCGGAGGTAAAATACAATGGAATTTAAGCCAAAGGAGAATGAAATGTTTGTGACGGAAAAATTAAAGACATTCTCTTGGGTAAATGTCGGAAATCCCGACCATCATGATTTTGAAAAACTGCGTACAGAGTACAAAATTGACGAGGATAATATTCTGGACATTCTTGATCCGGATGAACAACCGCGTCTGGAAATAGAGGATGACTACAAGGTTATCATCGTACGTTTTCCAATTATCAATCGGGAAACCGATACCGTGTGGCATACCGAGCCTTTATCAATAATATATTCGGCAAACCGTGTTATTACCGTATGTCGCAAACGTTGTGATTTGCTGGACAAGATAAAAAAATCGGAAAAAACATCACGCGAAGAGTTTATTTTAAATATCATATATTATATTGCGGAATCGTACCTGCGTTTTCTAAAAGAATTGAACAAGCGTGTTATTGAATCTAAAAAAGCGCTGCAGGAGCGTATCAGAAAGAAAGACCTGATGGCGTTGTTGGAGGTGGAAAACAGCTATACCCTTTATATGGCGGGCATAAAAGGCAATGTGGCGGTGCTGGACAAGCTGGAAAAAGTTCGTGGCTTTGTAAAAACCGAAGATGCCCAGGAACTGGCCGAAGACGCCCGAATAGAGCTGGCTCAGGCGACCGAGGTCGTGACCAGTTACAGCAAGATGCTAAAATCCATCAAGGAAACGTTTGAAAGTGTTATTAACATGGATTCCAACACATACATTAACCGTTTGACCATGTGGAACATTATTTTGATTGCGCCGACAATTGTGGTCGGATACTACGGAATGAATGTAAAGCTGCCGTTCGCCGAAGATGAGGCGATTGGCTGGGTTATATTTGTCTTAATAATGGCACTGCTGATTGGATACGCCATGTATGCCAGCATACGCCGCAGAATTGTTTAAAACATCTTGTTTTTATACCCGACACAATATATAATAAAACAGTCGACAGGTGTTCTGCCGATGGGGTGTGACTACCCTGTATCTGCGTTGCAATATGTAATTATAACGCGCAATTACGCGCTGTTTTTTACTATTACAATGAAAAAACAACTCCTGACCTGGTCAGGAGGGTTGCTGAATATAAAAAATAAGCAACACAATTCAGATAATTGTAGTCAACCTCCTGACCACTCAAGCTTTGGGTGGTTTTGTTTCATAAAAACATCAGGAGAGTTGAAATATGAAAACAAAATATGTTGTAGTAGTTTTAGGCCTATGCATTAATACCGCACGTGCAGATATTTCATGCGACAGCGGCACTTGCCTCAGCAAATTTAACTGCTATGAATCTATATCAATCAATGATGGTGCACCTCGCGGCAACGGCTTCATATGCGAAAATGCAGGGGATGGCACATCAACCTGTTCATGCACATTAAACGGGTCTACAAAACAATATCCAATGTATTGCCAGACAAGCGTGGATTGTATTTCTGGATACATATGTAATGGATACTGGGAGTGCGTCCCAGACGATAATACATCTTGCCCCCCCGGAGACTGGCAGGTATTCTCAGATTTTGACGAGGGCTATCAAATTAGAGAACTACAAATGATGGAAGACTGGGGCTGCGACAGTAGCGGTCAATATGAATTACGTTGTAATGCCGGCTATTATGGCACTCCGGAATGGCCAGAGGACGAAGACCCAATCGGCTGCAGCATGTGTCCACCGCTTGGCGGAACTTTAGCCAATAGTGCCACAGGCGCAACCCAAAAAAATCAATGCTATATACCAGCAAATACCAAGTTAATGGACGACTCTGGCGTATTTGAATATACATCGAACTGTTTTTATTCAAATTAAAATGCCCCGACCGGGGCATTTCTTTAAAACATCGGCGGATAGCATTCGCCCGAAGATTGCGAACAGCATGCATACGCACCGCCACCGATATTGGTATACACCTCATCCCCACAGCAGCCGTCGGCCGACGGTGCCGCGCCATCATCGCACACAATATCCTCCTGCAACGCAACCGTTTCCTGATATTCCGGCACCATCGGCGCAGCCACCGGGGCAGGTGCGACAACAACGTCCGTATCATAATCATCGCCGGCAATAAACATGTTGTCATTCTGAGACCCGGCATTATACACAGGCTTGTTTACAACCACAGGCTTTACAGGCTCTGGCGCGGGTTCCGGTTCACTTAAAAACGGCGTTTCTTCCGCTATTGGCTGGGGCGCGGGTTCGGCAACCACGGGAATTGCCGGAATTGTTTCATCTACAATCGGCGCGGCCGGCATCGGCTCAGGTTCCGGTTCCGGCGCAATCTCCAGCTCAGAATCCGGCTGAACCTGCACGACAGGTTCCGGCGTTTCTGTAACAGTAACTTTCTCTTCTGCAATAATAAACGGACTTTCACTTTCTTTCGCTATTGTCGCGGACGCCGCTTCCTCTTTCTGGGCGGGCGCAACCGTTGCCGCCAAATCGGGGACTGTGTCACTGTTCTTTTTCTGATACAGCCACAATGTAAATACCGACAATATAATCAGCGCTATTAACAGAACATAATACAAGAACGTAGGCTTGCGTCCATCCGTACCGCCGCCAGCCGGCAACGCCGGCGTTCCCGTGACAGGCGACACAGGCCGAACCGCCCCAGTTGCAACGCCCGGCACCGCCGGACTGACCGGCGCGGGACGCGCATCCGCGGAATATTCGGCAGACGGTTGTGCCGGAGCACTGGCTGGCTGAACCGTCGGTTCGGCCGGCATCTCAACAGACGTTATCGTATCCAGTACGGGCGCCGGCCGGGACGGCTCTGTATATGCCGGCGCCGGCGTTGATTGAAAATTATCGGTTGGCGGCACAAAAGACAGCGGCGCAACAGGAGCCGGCTCCGCATAATCATCAAAACGCGGCGTTTCCGGTGCACTTGCCGGCGCCGTGGGCTTAATATCAAAATCAATCGGCTTAAACGCTATTTCTTCATCCAAGAATTCCGGATCTTTATCAAACAGAGGTTTTACTTCTTCTTCGGCCATTTTTTCCGCCTTTTGCTCTAAGGGTTCTTTAAAAAATTGTATATCAGACTCCGCTACAGTACCGTCTGTCGGTGCGGGCAAATCCGCATCTGTATGCGCGGTAACAACCGCATGACTTGGCGCC
>JAIDLK010000053.1 GCA_029051085.1 Alphaproteobacteria bacterium
TCCTTGCTGTAAACAAAGCCGCAGACAATATTGGTAAAAAAACGACGTATAGATTTTTGCCCCATAATATGGCAAGATACTTTATATTAACAAAATCCGCAAGAGAAAGTTCGCAAAATAGTTGACATACGGAATTTTTGGTACTAAAATTTATTTTAATAAAAACAATAAGGGCACCGGAGGAGCAGTTTAATGAAACTCAATAACCTGGCGGGACATGCAAAATATGCGGCACTGTGTTCCATCATTGCAATGGCGGCCGCGGCATGCCAATCAGAACAGCAAACGCTTAGCCAGCTGGACAGCGAAATCAACCGTCTTAGTGAGCAGATAGACAGCACGTATATCCATAACGAAGCGACGGATTCCGCCGAACGAAATCCGTTGTTGCAAATATTGAACCAATGGATAACAAACGACGCATATAGAATTGACAGCCTGAGACTGCGTAACATAGCTTTGACCGACAGTATACAGAAAAAGAATGTGCGCCGCGCATCGGGCCAATATCCTTTGAGCGCATTCTTATCAAAATCAGAGTTAAAAGCCATTCAAAATCAGCTGAGTGATTTTCACTGCAGTTGGAACAAGAAATCGGCAAACAATATTATTGCAGGACGCGGCACCCTGTTGGACCTGTATAATGTAAGCTTTGATTTGGACTATGCTTTGTTTGAGCCTTCATTCCATATTATAAACGATTTGGGATATGTCCGCTTTGATGATGCGCGCCTGAACAAAATATGCAAACAATTCGAAACAGAAAAAGAAGCACTGGAAATGGAAGAAGTCTCGAATCAAATCAGACGCCGGGCAAACAAAATAGAATTTGCGAAAAACGACAAAGAAATAAAAGAATATGAACGCCAGTGCGCAATCAGTGACAGCATATATATGGAAATAGAAAATCATTTCCAGCCAAGAATCAAGCATCGCATTGATTCCCTGATGACGGCGCGCAATAATCTGCGTATGGAACGCAACAAACTGGCACAGAGAATAAATCAACATCAGAAATAAAAAACGCCCCGACGGGGCGTTTTTTATTTATCGCTTAAGATATCGCGCGCGCTACGCAACAACGACAAAACAACATCGACATCGGCGGTTGAAATCCCCGCCCCGGGGCCCGGCATCGCATCCGGCGACGTGGCCGCCGCACACGGGGCGCCCGTATCTGACAAAGCGCCGTCGCGTATCATTTTCTTTACCCCGGCAATGGTCATGCCGCGATTATATAACAGGTCTTTGATTGTCTCCAGGCGACGAACTGTTTCCGCGCGGTAATAACGCCGCCCCCCGGAACCGGTTGTCGGGCGAATAACCACCGGGAACTGCTTTTCCCAATAGCGCAGCGTATGCGCCGGCACAGACAGCCGTTTTGAGACCTCGTTTATTGATGCAAAGTACTCGTTATCCATGCCGGCCCCGCTTATTCATCAGTTTCTGCTACGATTTCTTCTTCGGCGCTGTCATCTTTCTCGATAGAGATGGCAGAGACCACCTTTTCATTTTCAGCCGTACGCAACAGTGTTACACCCGCCGTCGCACGACCTGCGATGCGAACATCGGCCACCGGCGTACGAATGATTTTTCCACCATTGGTTACCATAATTATGTCATGGTCGTCGGCCACCGGGAACGAACCGGCCACAGCGGTGTTTTTCCCACCCAGCTTTATATTCGCAAAACCGTTTCCGCCACGATGCGTTGTACGGTATTCATAGCTGCTGGTGCGTTTTCCAAATCCATTTTCAGATATGGTCAAAATAAATTCTTCGCACGCGGCCATTTCCTGCATTTTTGCATCGTCCAAGACCAGTGTTGTCGCCTCTTCTTCGGCATCGGCCTCTTCCTCTATTCCGGTGGCGGCACGACGTGCGGCACGCGACTGCTTTATGTATGCGGCACGTACAGCGGCATCCGCCTCGCCACGTGTCAACATCGCCATACCGATGATACGGTCGTCAGCAGCCAGTGTTATACCGCGCACACCCGTTGAATTGCGGCCTGCAAATACGCGGATTTCAGGCACCGGGAATCGGATGCAGCGACCACGGTATGTGGATAAGAATACATCCTGGTCCTCGGCACAGGGCAGAACGGATATCAGACTGTCACCTTCGTCAAGTTTCATTGCGATTTTACCGTTTGCACGTATGGAATCGAAATCAGACATACGGTTACGACGCACTGTACCGGATGCGGTCGCAAACATCAGGAAATGTTCCTTGCCGGATTCGCGAACACGCTGAACATCTTCGTCAGAGACCGGCAAAATAGCCGTGATTGTTTCACCCGTCGACAGCGGCAACAGGTTAACCAGCGGGCGTCCCTTGGCGGCCGCCGCAGCCTCCGGCAATTTATATGTCTTAAGCTTATAACATATACCCTTTGAGCTAAAGAACAGCAACGGCGTATGCGTGTTCGCAACAAAGACCTGAACAACGTAATCGTCTTCTTTGGTCGCCATTGCGTTTCGGCCCTTGCCGCCACGTTTTTGCGCACGGTATGTATCCAGCGCAACACGCTTTATATATCCGGTATTTGTCACGGTTATAACCATATCTTCGCGGGCAATCAAATCCTCGATATCAATATCGATTTCCGCGTCGGATATTTCGGTACGACGGGGAGATGCCCAGTTATCGCGAACCATTGTCGTTTCATCGCGAATAATCTGCATGATGCGCGCCGCACTGCCCAGAATTTCCAGCAAATCCCTGATTGTGGCACCAAGGGACACCAAATCTTCGTGTATCTTGTCACGTTCCAGACCCGTTAAACGATGCAGCTGCAGTTCCAAAATGGCACGCGCCTGGTCTTCGGACATATGGAACATGCCGTTTTCATATTCCGTATTCGGGTCGTCAATCAACTGAATATATGTTTCAATATCAGACGCCTTCCAGCCGCGGGATACCAATGCCGTGCGCGCAGCCTCCGGATTCGGGGAGGATTTAATCAGCTCTATAACCTCGTCCAGGTTTCCAACGGCCACAGACAGCCCCAGCAAAGTATGTGCACGTGCGCGCGCTTTGTTCAAGTCAAAGATTGTGCGACGACGTATAACCTCGGCACGGAATTCAATAAAGGCATCCAGAACGCCGCGAATATTGAACAGCATCGGACGACCACGATTCAGCGCCATCATGTTTACCGGAAAATTCGTCTGCATTTCCGTATATTGGAACAAATGGTTCAAAACCACGTCCGCAATCGCGTCACGCTTTAATTCAATAACAATGCGCAGTCCCTCTTTGGAGGATTCATCGCGAATTTCAGATATACCCTCGATACGTTTATCCTTTATCAGTTCCGCGATTTTTACAATCATCTGGGCCTTGTTGACCTGATAGGGAATCTCGTCAACAACGATGGCCTGGTGATCACGGAATTCTTCCATATGGGTTTTCGCACGAACAATAATCGAACCGCGGCCGGTGTTATGCGCCTTGTACGCGCCGGCACGCCCCATGATAATGGCCCCCGTGGGGAAATCGGGCCCGGGAATTATACCAAACAGTTCGTCGTCGGAAATTTCACGATTATCCAAAATAGCCAGGATACCGTTACAAACCTCGCCCAAATTATAGGTCGGAACATTTGTCGCCATACCAACGGCGATACCACTGCCGCCGTTTACCAAAAAGTTCGGAAATTTGGTCGGTAAAACAGTCGGCTCAGACAACGTACCGTCAAAGTTCGGCATCCAGTCAACCGTGTCCTTTTCCATATCGTCCATCAAAGACGCCCCCAGTTTTGACAGGCGCGCCTCTGTATAACGCATGGCGGCGGGTTTATCACCGTCGCGCGAACCAAAGTTACCCTGGCCCTGAACCAGCATTTCACCCATGGAGAAATCCTGGGCCATACGGGCCATAGCCTCGTAAATAGAGCTGTCACCATGGGGATGATATTTACCCATAACATCACCGACAATACGTGCCGATTTCACCGTCGGCTTTGTCGCCGGGGCAACATCGTTCATAACATACAGAATTCTGCGGTGTACAGGCTTGCACCCGTCGCGAACATCCGGCAGCGCACGGTCAACAATAACCGACATCGCATAGTCCAGAAAGCTGGTCCGCATTTCATGTTCCAGCGAAGACTGTGGAACCTTTATCTCGGCGCTTTCGTTTATAATTTCAGACATACTTACTTTTCCCCTTATTTTACATGCAAACAATAGCAAAATTTTAGGCTTTGGGTCAAGACATAAACCCGAAAATTAAAGTTGACAAATACCCGCTTTGTGATACAATAAATATTATAATAAACAAAGGATTCAACATGAGTAATCTGGACAAAGTAATGCAGGATGTACGCGACGAATTTCGCCACATGCTGTTGCAATATCGCGACGTACGCGGGGCACGTTTAAACATCGTTTCATCACTGTGGATGATAAACCGCATGATAGAGCTGCATAACGCGACAAAATCTATCATAGAGCGTCAAAATGTGAAGAAAAAGACAAAGGCACGATAATGTTATTACCATTCTGGCGCTTATTTGCCGCATTGTTTGCATACTATCTGATGTTAGAGGGTATGAAAAAGCTTGGGCTGATAAAATCTAAATAAATGGTTGCATTTTGTAAAAACCTGTGGTTAAATACGCACGCAAAAGGATTTAGTTATGGCAACAAAACGTACTTATCAACCGTCAAAAACCCGTCGTGTACGCACGCATGGTTTTCGGGCCAGAATGGCGACCAAGGGTGGCCGTGCTGTATTAAACAGCCGCCGTGCCGCGGGCCGCAAACGTTTGGCCGTGTCGGCAGTAAATTAAAAAAATCCCCCGATTGGGGGATTTTTTATTTGCGGGATTTATAGGCCAGCAAAGAAAACGCCGCATTCATCAGGCGACGCGTCACCTCTTC
>JAIDLK010000054.1 GCA_029051085.1 Alphaproteobacteria bacterium
GTTCGGCAGTAACAAGATTCCGGATATGATGAAAAATTTGGCGGGCGGTATAAACGTCTTTAAGAAGGAATTAAAAGACGAGAAAAAAGAAGAAGCTGTCGCGCCCAAGAAGACTGTTGCGGCAAAAACGGCATCGAAAAAATCCGCGCCTAAAAAAGCGACGGCAAAAAAGCCGGTGTCAAAATCTGGTGCTGTGAAAAAAGCATCCGTGAAAAAGTCGGCAAAAAAATAAAATTTATATTTTTATTCAAAGTGCGACCGGTATCGGTCGCACTTGTTTTTGCCTTTGGCTTGGGAATTTTGTTTCGCCTTGGCTTTATAAAAATTGGAAGATGTCCACCAATTGGTGGACTTTTTACTGTGTATAGCAGCATTCTTTATTAAATGTTCCTGTGCCATTTGTGTCGGAAAAGGATGTGCCGGCCGGTACGCAGCATGTCGTTATATCCGTTGTGCCGATTGCATTTGTGCCATATGTGCCGCCTGATGCCGGACAGCGTGAGCATACAGTTGAGGCGCCGCTGCCGCCTGACTGGTAATAACCGGCCGCGCAGCCGTATTCTGTTGTCGCCGGTTTTTCTTGCGAGCAGTAATAATAATTGCGCGAATCACTGCCGCTAAACGATGCTTTTTGTCTGCTTACAACATAACCGGAATATGTCGACCATTTACTGTACATTGGGTCTGATTGCGTCATGCCGCATGCGCTGCATGCGGATTCACCCCCGGCATAACAGAAATATTTTGTGCCATTTGCATCCGTACCGATAAGGCAGTCGCCACCCAGGTTGCTGTTATAGGCGTCTGTTGTAGTCGGACAGGCTGAAAAGTTAGCCGTATTACCGCAGCCAATATTTTGACAATCGCATTTTCCGACTATGTAGTCTCCGGGACTATTGGCTCCTTCATAGCAGTATGAGCCCGGTGTTGATGACGTTGTTGCAACCAAGCGATATGTGGCCGCATCGGTTGTATTGGGTATGGCAATTGACAGGCATATTGCCGGTATAAAAAGTTTCCTTATCATTTCTGATCCCCCGTTTTCCTTGGTTAAAAAGAAAACCACTGAATAAATTCAAGTGGTTGGAGGTTCGAAACAATTATAGAGAATTGCGGGCTTATTTATATATATCACCCCCCTCCAACCGACAGGTTGGGGGAATAACACCACGTATCAAATGAAAGTGCCGTGCGAACGTAGGTTGCCCGGCAGCGTCAATTTGTCAGTGGTGTTTTTTCTTGTCTTGATGCAAGACACTCTATAACGGGTTTCGACGCCCCGCCGCAGGAATACCCCACGGCGCTTTTATGTTGGCATAATGTATGCGGGCTGTAAAGAAAAATGTGTAAAAAATACCCCGCCGGGTGGCGGGGGAATTTAATTTTTACGGCTTTCGTATTCTTCTTGTTCCTCTACCGTCATTGTGGCCAACGGGCGCGCCAGCATACGGGACAGGCCGATTTCTTCGCCGGATACAATGCTGTATCCGAATGAACCGTTTTCCAAGCGATCCAGCGCGGCGTTTATCTTGCGCAACAGGTTGTTGTCGCGGCCCGCCATGCGCAGGTTCATGGTTATTTCCTGTTCAAATGTGGCGTTGTCGGAATCGTCGCCGACACCGGCGCTTTCCGCTTTTTCAGCCAGACGGACGGCGCTTAGAACGCTGTCGCTGTCCTGGATTAGTTCTTCTTTTTGCGCGGTCAGCAGCTGGTAAAAATATGCCAGCTGGTTTTCACACATATATGGTTCCGATTTTTTCGGAACATATTTGGGCGGCAATTCGATTGTCTTGTAGTTTTTTGCGGCCACTGTTAGGCTCCTTTTAATTCCATTATCCAATCTGTTAAAGTTTCCGGGTCCATTACACCGGTGCGTGCTTCGACCAGTTCGCCGTCCTTAAAGGCCATAATTGACGGAATGCTGCGAATTCCGTATTTTGCCGGTGTGCGGCGGTTTGCTTCGTCTATTTCAAATTTTACAAAATTTACATCCGGTATCTGGTTTGACACCTGTTCAAAAATCGGGCCGAACATACGGCATGGACCGCACCAAGACGCCCAAAAATCCACCAGGGTGATTCCGCTTGATACCAATTCTGCAAAATTTGCATCGTTTGCGTGATTCAAAGCCATCTTTTTCTCCTTCCTTGTTGATATTTTAAGCGAGTGTATTATAATCGTAATAAAAAGCAAGAGAAATCGGAAAATGAATAAAATCATATACTTAGATGCGGCCGCATCTGCATTGAAACCGGATTCGGTAATAGAGGCCGAGACTGATTTTTTGCGAAACAAATATGCCAATGCAGGGCGCGGAATATGCGCGCGCGCGGCGGCGGTGGATGATATGGTTTCGGCTGCGCGTAATGCGGTGGCGGCCTTTATGGGCGCGGTGGCGAATCAGATTGTGTTTACCGCCGGTGCAACCGACGGGTTAAATCGTGCGGCGCGTTTAATAGGTGTTGAAAATATGCGTGTTGCGGTATCTGATTTGGATCACCACAGTGCGCGCATGCCGATGGTTGCGGCCGGTGCGGATATTGTGTTAATCGGGCTTGATGAGAATTATAATTATGATTTGTCGAGTATACCGGCCGCAGATGTGATTGTTGTTACCGCCATGTCGAATGTTTTTGGAACGCCGCAAGATGTTGCCGGGGTTATCGCGGCGGCGCGGGAAAAAAATCCGAATGTAATCGCGGTTGTCGATGCGGCCCAGTACGCGGCCCATATGCCGATTGATGCAACGGCATGGGGGGCGGATTTCATTTGTTTTTCAGGGCATAAAATCGGTGCGGATACAGGTATCGGCATAATGTATGTGCGTGAACCCATGCGCTGGCGGCCGGATAATTTTGGTGGCGGAATGGTAAATAAAATAACCGATGCCGAATGGATTTTTAATGATGCCCCGGAGTGTTTTGAGGCGGGGACTTTGCCGCTGACCCAGATTGCAGGATTGCGTCCGGCATTGGCTGCGTGGCGACCGCGGGCCGGTCATGATATTATAAGTGGATTGTATGATGCTTTATCTCGTAATCCGCGTATAAAAATTTATACCGCACCGGATGCGGCGGTGCTGACTTTTTCGGTCGATGGAATGCATGCATTGGATTTAGGGGCGATGGCCGGGGCACGCGGGCTGTGTATGCGTGTGGGAAATATGTGCGCGACATGGGCGATGCGTTTGATTGATGCGCCGGCCGGAGGTGTCGCGCGATTGTCCGCGGGGGCATGGAATCGTCCTGAAGATGTGGTGGTGGCCACGGATATAATAAACGGGATTGTAAAATAAAATGGTTGAAAAGCAGGCGATAATAGAGGCGTTAAAGACGGTTTATGACCCTGAAATTCCGGTTAATATCTGGGATTTGGGATTGGTTTATGATATTACAACAGATGATAAGGGCGTTGTTATTACAATGACTTTTACCAGTCCGACATGCCCAATGATGGAAGAATTGTTGGAGATGGTGCGCCAAGCCGCACAAGCCGCGGCCGGTGATGTGCCGGTGCGCGTTGAACTGGTATGGGACCCGCCTTGGAACTTGTCTCGCATGTCAGAGACCGCACGCATAGAACTGGACTTAACAGAGCAGGGGTGGTAAGCCGTGACATATGCTGAAATGAAAAGTTTGCTGGATATGATGCCGGATGCGGCGGACAAGCTGGAAATGGTAATGGATTTTGGTGGGCAGATGCCCACGCCGCCGGCGGATGCCGAGTGTCATGATATTGAGGGCTGTGCGTCATGGGCGGCGATTTGTCGCAAAGGAAATAATTTTTACGGGGCGGCGGATTCGGCGCTGGTGCGCGGTATTGTCGCAATTATTACGGCGATGGTTGATGGAAAAAGTGCAGGGGAAATCCGCTCAATGAATCTGCGGGATGAGTTTGCGTCGCTGAATCTGCAGCTGGGGGCGGGGAGACTTGGCGGTGTTAATTCTATGATTCGTTTTTTGGAAAATTTGTGATAAAGTATATGGGAATATCTACCATATAACAGGACGGTGCGCGTATGACGGAAGACGAGAAGATGTTTCATATCGGCATGTGGGCGTTTGGTGCGGTTTTGGCGCTGACGATTGTGCTGCAGGTATGCTATCGCACCCAGAACAAGGCCCGTGACCGTGTGCGGCGCGAAATTGTCGCTACACAGCAGAAAACGGCACAGATGGCGGCAAATTTTGCATCTTATGTGCGGCCTGAGATTCTGCGGAATGTTGTGGTCGGCCTGTACCCTAAGTCCGAAGTGATAAGCTTTCATAAATCTGTTGGAATAGAAGATTTACCGCGAAAGGCATCTGATGTTTGAAGTGGGGCGTGATATTTTTAAGCATGGTTTTCGTGGCGGGACGTCAAACGTTGCCGGGCGGGGACGTCTGCGTTTTATTCATTTCCTTTTTATTTTGGCGTTTGCCTTGTTTATTGCGCGTACATTACAGCTGGGGATTCAGGGGACGGACCGCTCGCGCCGTGCGGCGGCCGATGGTGCGTGGACGGTAAGCCGCGCCGATATTGTTGACCGTAACGGTGATATACTGGCAAAAAATATTATGTCGGGGCATATAACGCTGCGCCCGGGCCAGGTGCGCGACCATGATGCTGTGGCATCGCTGATACACGAATTGCTGCCTTATGAATATTCTCTGGCAGATGCACTGGCGCTGGTAAATTCTTCGCGACGATTCGTTTATGTGAAAAAATATGCATCGGATACGATTCGGGAAAAAGTACGCCGTGCAAAATTGACGGGTCTGGAGATAGAGGATATTCAGACACGCCGTTATCCAAAACGCAGACTGTTTTCCCATGTCGTGGGATATGTGAATGTAGACGGTCGTGGTATGGACGGGGCAGAGCGCATATTTGACGAATATCTGAGTGAAAATTCCGATCCGTTGCGACTGTCGCTGGATTCGCGTGTTCAAAGTGTTTTCTACGATCAGTTGTCGGCGGCGGTTAGCAAGTATCAGGCGCGTGGTGCGATGGGACTGCTGATGAACTCACGTACGGGCGAGATGGTCGCCATGGTTTCCCTGCCTGATTTTGACCCGGAAAATCGTGGTGCGGATCCGGTGTCAAGCCGCACGTTCATGCCAATGCGCGGTGTATTTGAAATGGGGTCTATTTTCAAGATTTTCAATACAGCCATGGCATTGGAAAACGGGATTACAAAAGAATATTATGTGGCCGAGCCCTTCAAGATATATGATAAAAACGGGCGTTTGGCGTGTAAGCCGATTGATGACGTGCGCAGCTTTAAACCGCCGCGGCCTTATCTGGGGATAGAAGAAATTATGGTTCATTCCTGTAATCGCGGCAGTGCGCAGATTGCGCTGGACCTGCCGGATGGTACGCAGAAAGAGTTTTTCCAGAGGCTGCATATGGATCGTGCGCTGGATTTGGAGTTTGGGCGGACGGAAAGAACTCTTATGCCACTGAAATGGGGGCCGGTGGAAAAGGCGACCGTTTCGTTCGGGCATGGTATCTCTGTTACGCCGATGCATTTGCTGCTGGCGGTAAATGCGATGACAAACGGCGGAATATACATATATCCTACCATACAAAAGCGCAGTGTCGGCGCGGTTCGTGGTGAACGCGTATTGGATGCGGCAAAGTCCGCAAAACTGCGCGAGCTGATGCTGCGCGTGTCCGAAGAAACCAGTGGAAAACAGGCCCGCGTCGCCGGTATCCAAATCGGTGGAAAAACAGCGACGGCTGAAAAACGTGTTAACGGGAAAATTGATCATAAAAAGAATCTGACCGCATTTGCAGGGATTTTTCCGGCGTCTGCACCCCAGTATACAATTCTGGTTGTTTTGGATGAACCAAAAGGAATTGCGGAAACTTTCGGTTTGCGTACGGCGGCGTGGAATGCCGTGCCTACGACGGGAAAGATTCTTGACAGCATACTCCCGTTGCTATTTGAATAATTTTCGATTATAATGCTCTTGATAATAAAAAAGAGTAGAAGTTGAGAAAGATAGTGGAAAAATCCATGCTTGGGCGGGCATGGGTGTCAGCATACGCAGAACAAGATGAAGTTTTCCTGAGCCCCGATGACTTAATCGGTAAAATATTGCGCTGTCGCGGAATCGAAGATGCCGCCGAGCGGGAAAAGTTCTTAAACCCTTCAATCAAGGGCTATATGCCCGATCCGTTTGTTTTGTGTGATATGGACAAGGCGGCGCAGACAATCGCCGATTGTGTTCTTGCCGGGGACAAGATTGCGATATATGGTGATTATGATGTTGACGGTGTCACGTCAACGGCGATATTTGTTAAGTATCTGCGTGAAATCGGTTGTGATGTTGTTTGGCATCTGCCGACCCGTGAAGGCGAGGGGTATGGCCTGAATACCGCTGCGGTGGACAGGATTGCCGCGACCGGTGTCAGACTGCTGATAACTGTGGACTGTGGTATCAGTGGTGCGGCAGAGGTTGTGCGCGCCAAATCGCATGGAATGCGTGTTGTCGTAACCGACCATCATTCCCCGGACAGTGAACTGCCAAAGGCCGATGCGGTCGTTAATCCAAAACGTAGTGATGATACATCCGGAATGCAGTATCTGGCGGGTGTCGGTGTTGCGTTTCTGACACTGGTTGCGGTGAACCGTGAGCTGAAAAAGTGCGCCGATGTGCGGCTGCAGGAAAAATTGGCGGATGTTAATCTGTTAAATTATCTTGATTTTGTGGCGTTGGGTACAATATGTGACACTATGCCATTGGTGGGATTAAACCGTGCGTTTGTTGCAACGGGACTGAAAGTTTTGGGACTGCGCCAGAATTTGGGACTGCGTGTGTTAATGGATGTGGCCGGAATAAAAAAGCCTTCGGTATATGCGGCCGGATTTGCACTGGGCCCCCGGCTGAATGCGGCGGGGCGTCTGGATTCTGCCGCGCCGGCGCTAGAGCTGTTGTTGACCGACAATACTTTGATTGCCTATGACTTGGCGGGCAAGCTGCATAAAATGAACCAGGACAGAATAGACATCCAAAATGCCATAATGCTTAGTGCGAATGAAATGGCGTCATCTGTTGCACCGGGGCGTTGCAGCCTGTTTGTCTGTGGCGATAATTGGCACGGCGGTGTTATGGGAATAATAGCGGGCCGACTGAAAGATAAATATAATCTGCCGGCGTGTGTTGCAACAAAATCGGATGGCGTAATAAACGGTTCCGGGCGAAGTGTTGCGGGCGTTGACTTGGGGCGGATTATTCATGATGCACTGGCGGCGGGAATTGCAAAAGAAGGTGGCGGCCATGCGGCGGCGGCCGGATTTACGCTTGAGGCGGACAAAGAGGATGCATTTCGTGAATTTTTGGAACGTGCGGCAAGCGAACAGTTAAACGGTCAGCCGCCCGCGCGTGAGGTTATGGTTGATGCGGAACTGGATGCGGGTGGCGCGGATATGCGCTTGGTAAAGCTGATGGGGGCGCTGGAACCGTTTGGCCAGGGTAATCCGGAACCAACGCTGGTTCTGCGTGGCGGGCGCCTGAAAAGCGCGGTTGTTATGGGGGGCGGCGCTCATTTGCGCGGCAGTCTTGCGACCAGCGCGGGGAAGACGCTTGCTTTTGTCGGGTTTAATCTGGTGGGCACGCCCGTTGGTGATTTTTTGCTGGACGATGCTAATACAAACACTACAATAACCGTACTTGGACGGCTGAAGGAAAATGAATACAATGGTCGTGTCAGTGCACAGTTTTTTCTAGAGGATATTGCGGTTTAACAAGATGAATGAAAAAGCACAGGTTTTTATAGAAAAAGTAAAGGCGGCAAAGTCTGTCGCGATTATCGGCCATAAAAATCCGGACGGGGATGCGTTGGGCAGTGCGCTGGCATTGGCACGGTTGATTGAGCTGAATTTTGGAATATCGCCGGTATGTACTTATGATGGAAATATTCCGGAAACACTGTCGGATGTTCCGCTGCGGCCGCGTATGCGCTATTTCGGTCATTTGAATGTAACCGCGCCGTTTGATGTTGTGATTTTGGTTGATTATGGCACCGCACGTCATTTGGAATTTGCATCATCTATTATACAAAACGCCGGTTTTTTAATAGAGATTGACCACCATAAAAACGATGCGCCAATTGCGGCCCTGTGCATTGATGATGAGGCGGCCGATGCAACCGCGGTTATTATATATGAGATGATGCGCGAGCTTGGCTGGAAATATGACATTGATGTTTTGAATTTACTGGCACTGGGGATTGTAACAGATACAGGGTATTTTAAGTTTGCGCGTAGCGGGCGCGTAATGCGCATCATGGGTGAAATGATTGATGCCGGTGTGCGAATTCGCGGTGTATACGATATGCTGAACAATCAGCCAAAGAAGGCGATTTTGGTTGAAACACGTGCGGCGGCGGCGGCGGAATTTTTCTATCGTGACCGTTTGGCCGTTGCCACGATTCCAAATCGGGATTATCGCAATATGGACGGCCGCGGGGAAAATGTTTTGGATATACTTGCGCGAATAAAGGGTGTGGAATACATCGCGCTGTTGAAACAGCAAAAGGAAAATCAAATAGGGGTGTCATTGCGTGGACGAACAAAGCCTGTTAATCATATTGCAGAAGCGTTGGGCGGCGGCGGTCACATGTTTGCGGCCGGGGCGGTCTTGCGTGATTCATTGGAAAACGTTCATGACAAGGTTGTAGAACTGTTCAGGGGGGCATAAAATGTTTAGAAAAATATTTGCTTGTGCGATGTGCATGGTTTGTACCTTTGCGTATGGTGCGCCGGACAAGGCATTGGTACAGCGTGCGGAAAAATATTTGAATTCTGTAACCGGGCTGGCGGGTGGTTTTGTGCAGACCGGTGCCGGGCGTCGGGACAAGGGTACTTTTTCAATGCTGCGCCCCGGGCGTGTTCGCCTGGATTATGACAGCATGCCCATCCAGATGATTGCAGACGGAAAAGATTTGTATTTTTTTGACAAGTCGCTTGATCAGATTACTACGGTGCCGTTGACCAGTACGCCGGCCGGAATTTTGGTTCGCAAGAACATTGATTTGCAAAACGCCGACATCAATGTTACAGAAACGGAGCAGGGTGATAGCACCTTTTCCTTGAAAATGAGCTTACGCGGTCAAGAAGGGCTGGGGCATATGACGGTTGTGTTTGATAATAATCCTGTGGCTTTGAATTCATGGACGGTTGTTGATGCAACCGGCGCCAAGACAGAGGTTGCGTTTCAAAACCTGAAAACGAAAACAAATTTTGACAAGAATTATTTCCAAATACAGCGTCACAAGACGGTAGGGACCGGTGGCGGTGATGCGTTTTATGATTAAGGGGATCGCTGTATGTTCGGAATAAGCTGGGCCGAATTTGCTGTTATTTTTTTTGTCGCGGTTTTGGTTATTCCGGCGCGACGCTGGCCGGATGTTGCACGGTTTTTGGCACGTGCGGTTAAAACAGTTCGTGCGATTATCTGGAAAATAACGGATGCGTCAGAGCAGATAAAAGAGCGTGTGGACTTAGAGGCGCCAATCAATGACATTATTGGTGATGCGGCGCGTGATGTATTGAATGAAATTTCTGTGCCGATAAAGAAAAAACGCAAAAACGGCAGGGCGCCGGGGACGCGAAAAAAATGAAGATGACATTGGTGCAACATTTTGCAGAGTTGCGTCGGCGCATTTTATGGGTGGCGCTGGTTTTTGTTGTCGGGTTTGGTGTAGGATGGTTGTGTGCGCCGGCGTTTCAGGCGTTTTTAACGCGGCCGCTGATGGCGGTGTGGCCAAACGGGACCATGCTGTATACGGGATTGGCGGATGGGCTGATGATACAGTTTTCTTTGGCGACAGGCATTGCGTTGATGGCCGCGGCCCCGGCGGCATTGTGGCATCTGTGGGCGTTTGTTGCGCCGGGGCTAAAGCAAAACGAAAAGAATGTAATATGGCCTGTAATGCTTATGTCGCCGGTTCTGTTT
>JAIDLK010000055.1 GCA_029051085.1 Alphaproteobacteria bacterium
CAATCATGGAACGTCCGGATTCTTGTCTCATTTCCAATTCCCCTATTTGCTATTTGTTTTTTGTTATTATATCATATTTGGCATGAGTATTCAATTTTCTGATTTAATAGAAAATAGTCCTGGGGCGCCCGGCGTTTACAAGATGTATGACGCCGAAGGCACCCTGTTATACGTGGGCAAGGCAAAAAATCTGTCAAACCGTTTAAAACAATATATCGACATCCCAAAACTGGAACCCCACAAACAGATAATGCGTTCGCTGGTTGCGCGCGTGGAATGGGAAACAGTCGCCACGGAATCGGATGCATTGGTCCGGGAACAGGAACTAATAAAAACACAAAAACCGAAATACAACATAATGCTGACCGATGGAAAAATGTACCCCATGTTGGCATTGACGGCGGGAGAATTTCCGCGCCTGTTGAAATTCCGCGGCAAAATATCCCAGCGGCGGGATGTATACGGCCCATATCCATCGGTATCGGCCCTGAACGAAACGATTAAAACCATTCAAAAAGTATGCCAAATCCGCACCTGCAACGACACTTACATGCGCAACCGCGCCCGGCCATGCCTGCTGCATCAAATCGGTCGATGCAGCGCACCCTGCATGGGGACGCAAAATGACTATGGCGCGCGCGTATCTTTGGCGCGCCGCATCCTTACCGGGGACAGTGAACCGATTGTCAAAGACCTGGCCGAACAGATGCAGCGATATTCAGACAATCTGGACTTTGAATCGGCCGCGGCATGCCGCGACAAAATCGCCGCATTGACACACACCGCAAATCGCGGTATGCGGCGCCCAGCTGCACATAGCGCGAATTTAGACTGGCATGACACCGTTGCGGAATTGGAAAAATGGCTGGGTATAAAAATTGAATGCGCAGGCGTATTTGATAACTCACACCTGTTCGGAAAACATCCCGTCGGCGCAATGATTGCATTCGGCCATGACGGATTTATAAAATCAGCATACAGACACTTTAAACTGAATGACATGTCACGCGCCGGAAACGATATTGCCATGATGTCCGAATTTGTCGGACGCGCGATTGAACGCGGCCCAAAATTGGATTTGATAATCGTTGACGGCGGACGCGCCCAGTGGAACATCGCACATCGGCGTGCCCCCAACATTCCGGTCCTTGGCGTTACCAAGGGCGAAGTACGCGATGGCGACGAACACTTTATCATGCCGGACGGGACCGAATGCCATGATTTGCCAAAGGATTCCAAACTGTTTTTATTGCTGCGCGCCGTCCGTGACGAAGCGCACAGATTCGTAATCACATATCACCGCACAGTGCGCGCAAAAACGGTAACCGCATCCGTTCTGGACGAGATAGAGGGCATCGGCCCCGCACGCAAAAAAGCGCTGCTGCTGCACTTTGGTTCGGCCCGCGCTGTTGGCGATGCGGACATGCCGGCACTGTTAAAAGTTCCCGGTCTGGGAAAAAGTGCCGCCGAAAAAATATATGCCTATTTCCATTCCAACGTGGTATAATATGCTTATTCATATAAAGGAGAAAAACATATGAAATTTTTTGTGAACTTTTTATCGGCGTTCCGCATTGCGGCGGCGTTTGCAATTATCCCGACACTGATGTTTCAAATGTATTGGACATCATTCATACTGTTCGTTCTGGGCGCGGTGTCAGACTGGTTCGACGGATACCTGGCGCGTAAATACAATGTATGCAGCAAAATCGGCGGCGTTATGGACCACATCGGCGACAAGCTGCTGGTGGTAAACACTTTGATAATGTTAACCGTTATGATGCCGGTTTGGTTCATCGTTGTACCCATAATCATTTTGATTGCACGCGAACTGTACATCAGCGGCCTGCGCGAATTCCTGGGAACCCAGAAAATTGAAATGCCTGTACCAAAGGCCCGTTTCTCTATGGGAAAAATCAAGACCACACTTCAGATGATAACAATTGCGGCATTCTTGGGACTGTTTGTAATAACGACAACCGTATCCCCGGCCGGCATTACCCGCGGCACATTGGTCGCAATGAACGTAATATCCCAGATTGGTATATTCGGTCTGTGGCTGTCACTGTTGGCATCCGTTTGGTCTGCGACACAATATACAATGACATTTGCGCAAAAGATAAAGCAAATCAAAAAGTAAAAAAGCGCGCTATATGCATGAAATCCGCCACTTTTACGTGGCGGATATTTTTCAATCGGCATCAACAAATAAAACATCGTTGTCCATTTTCTTTAATGGGGTCAACTCCCGCGCGCCGGTAAATTTACGCGTTCGCATTTGCATGAACGCCAGCGTCATAATACGCCCCATCATATTCCCCGGCCCCAGCTTTCGTCCGCGCTCAACCATATTATATTCACGCGGGGTTATGCCCAATATCTTGGCCGCATCAGTATTTCTGATTTTTGCATTTTGACGGCCATGTCGCATGGCACGGCCAATGTACTTTAAATCAATGTATATTTGCATTTTATCCTCCGTTGTTTTTTGCAAATAAAAAACACCGCCGTGATGAAGGGCGGTTGGAGGCTCAAAACTACTGTAATAATAGTGTTGCTTATTCAATATATTCGCAACCCTCCAACCGGTTGTGGAGTTAAAAGTTACAAGAGGCTTTGAGACCTCACATCGGTAATCACCCGATGCACTATGAATTATAGCATAAAACCGCGCACGCGCAAGTTATTAAAACCAGCCTTTTTTACCCGGTTTGGTTTCGGCAAATTCGGCCAACAATTTTTTCTGTTTATCAGACAGTTTCGTCGGAATTTTTATACCGATTTCTATATACAAATCACCAAAGCTGCCTGCGCGCCGCCCCGGCATACCGTGACCGCGCACGCGCAGACGTTCCCCAACCTGGGTTCCGGCGGCAACCTTTACCGATAATGTCTTGTCATCGATTGTTTCAACATCTATCTCGCCGCCCAGTGCCAATGTTGTGAACGGAATATCCATACGCATGATTAAGTCGGTCCCGGCGCGTTCAAACCGCTTGTCCGGGCGGACACGCACATCCAAATAAAAGTCCCCTGCCGGGCCGCCGTTTGTGCCGGCCTCGCCCTGGCCCGCCAATCTTAATCGCGCCCCATCTTCGATACCGGCGGGAATTTTTACCTCAAGCGTGCGCAACTTTGCCGTGGCCCCCGTCCCGTCGCAAGCCGTGCACTTCTTATCAATCTTGTGACCGGTACCGCTGCATTCCGGGCACGGCGTTTCCATCGCGAAAAAGCCCTGTTGCATGCGGACATATCCGGAACCACCGCATTTTGGGCATGTTGGCGCCGGCTTGCCGTCGGCGGTGCCATATCCGTGACACTTTTCGCACTGGGCATTGCTGGTAAATTTTACGGTATGCGTTTTGCCAAAATATGCATCTTTTAGGTCAATTACAACCTCATCCAGCAAATCGCGTCCGCGTCTATCCGCCGGGCCACGCGATGCACCCGCGCCGCCGCCAAAATCACCGAATCCGAAACCACGCATCGCCTCGCGCAGGATATCCTCCATCCCGGCGCCGCCACCCATGTTGAAATTAAAGCCCCCACCAAACGGATTACCACCCGCCCCGGCCGATGCGCCGTTACCGCCGGCAAACGCGGCACTGCCAAAACGGTCATATGCCGCCCTCTTTTGCGGGTCTTTTAAAATGTCAAAAGCGTTGTTTACTTCTTTAAACTTATCCTCGGCCGATTTATCACCCGGGTTACGATCCGGATGGTATTTCATAACCAACTTGTGATAGGCTTTCTTTATATCGGCATCCGACGCATCACGCGCGACCCCTAAAACTTCATATGGATTGCTGTTCATTTTTTTCGTCCGTATTATTTTCCAAAAATATATAGGTCCATTATACTAAAAATCAAGCCCAATGAAAACCCAGACTGACAGAAAAATGCCAGTCTGGGAAATCATACCCGAAAAAACAGGATTCTTTACCGACGCCGCGCCAAAAATTCCTTAAACTCATGCAGATTTGTAAAAACACGCGGGTTACAGTGATGATGTATATTTGACTCGGCAGCGGCACCTGCAATCAGTACTGGAATAATACGCCACCGCGCCGGCCAATCCAAATCGCACGCACGCGTCCCCAGGATATAGTTCATCACATTCTCATCCGCAGCGGTCGAAGAACACAAATAACCGCGCTTTGACGCAAACGGACTGATTAACTCATAATGCGAAGCCACATTCATACACGGCGCAATCGCGCGATATTTCTGCTCCAACTTATAAGCCTGGCCCGGAAACGCCATCTGGCCACAGAACTCTATCGTTACCCCCGGCATGCGCGCCATTGCATCCAAAGCCTCTATCGCACCGCTGCGAACCTTGGGATTTTTTGCACATTTGTACAATACATTTGCAATGTCGGCCGCCATAAAACGACGCCCAATGCCATATTTATACGCCAGCGTCAATGCCGCACCCTTTACCCGACCATAGTCAGCGCGGGCGACTTCAGAAAAGTTTTGGTCAACAGGCTCAAACACAACCCCGTTCAAATCAATAATCAATTTCTTTTTCATAACAAAACCTCGCTATTCTATTATAACGACAAAAATTATACCAAAAAACATATTTTGTCAAGAGATATTATAAAGTATCTATTCCCATCGTGCCAACAAAAGGCCACGGAAGATATTCTTTGGGCTTGCACAAAATCGAATAATGTTCTAATAATTATATGCTATGACAGAAACATCTACACACACATATGACGCATCAGATATTCAGGTATTAGAGGGGCTGGAGCCCGTTCGCCTGCGCCCCGGAATGTATATTGGCGGCACAGACGAAAAGGCGTGGCACCACCTGCCTGTTGAAATCATGGACAACTCGATTGACGAGGCGGTCGCCGGTTTCGCCAAAAAAATTTCTGTAAATTTAATTGATTCCAAAACAATTGAAATTGCCGACGACGGACGCGGCATTCCCGTGGACGAACATCCCAAATACCCCGGCAAATCCGCATTAGAGGTGATACTTACCACCCTGCACTCCGGCGGCAAGTTTAATAATAATGTATATAAGACCAGTGGTGGTCTGCACGGTGTCGGCAGCGCGGTTGTAAACGCCCTGTCGTCAGAAATGATTGTAACAATATCGCGCGATGGCTATGAATGGCGCCAAACTTTCTCACGCGGGAAACCGACATGCCCAATGACACGTGGCAATGCCACAAAAAACCATGGTACGAAAATACGTTTCACTATTGACGACGCCATTTTCGGCGAAAATGCCGTCTTCAAGCCGGTAAAAATTTACCGAATGGCGCGTGCCAAGGCCTTTTTGTCAAAAGGCGTAAAAATCGACTGGCATTGCAACCCGGAATTATTGACCGAGGATATGAATATCCCCGCCGATACAACATTTTACTATCCGGGGGGCTTGGCTGACTTTCTGGCGGAAAAAACGGATAATAAACCTCGCATTCTGCCAAAAATATTCAGCGGCAGCGTAGATTTCCCGGATGATTCCGGTCGCGTTGAATGGGCGCTTACATTTTTAACAGATGAAAACGGCGCGGCATCCGACGATGGTTTCTTTGCATCTTACTGTAATACCATCGCAACAATTGACGGCGGCACACATGAAACCGGATTCAAGGGCGCAATTACCCGCGGGATAAAGGCGTATGGCGAAAAAGTCAACAACAAGGCCGCCGCAAATATTATCGGCGACGATGTATTTGATTCTGTCGCGGCAATTGTTTCCGTGTTCTATAAAACACCGCAATTCTTGGGTCAGACCAAGGAAAAACTATCTAATCCAGAGGTTGCCCGCTATACGGATGCGGCATTGCGCGACCCTTGGGAAATATTCCTGGCATCCGACCCAAAGACGGCAAACGCAGTACTGGATTTTGTTGTAAATCTGGCAAACGCACGAATAAAGACCAAACAGGTCAAGGATGTTGCACGAAAAACCCCAACCAAACGAATCCGCATGCCCGCAAAACTGGCGGACTGTTCCAAACATGGGATAGAAGGCACGGAGCTGTTTATTGTTGAGGGCGAATCGGCGGGCGGCACAGCAAAACAGGCACGTGACCGCGCAACCCAGGCCATCATGCCCCTGCGCGGCAAGGTATTGAATGTTATTTCCAATTCAGACGAACGCTTTGGCAATAACAAAGAATTAAATGAACTGATTGATATTATCGGTGCCGGAACCGCCAAGAACTGGGACGACAGCAAACTGCGCTATGAAAAAATAATCGTCATGACCGATGCCGACGTCGACGGCAGCCATATTGCGTCACTGCTAATGGCGTTTTTCTATTCCCATATGCCTCAATTGATATACGGCGGCCACCTGTATCTGTCATGCCCGCCCCTGTATAAATTAACACACGGTACGGAATCAATTTATGTGGATACAGACGAACAGCTTGAAGAACTCAAGAACGGCAAATATAAAAACAAGAAAATTGAAATCTCACGATTCAAAGGTCTTGGCGAAATGATGCCGAACCAGTTAAAAGAGACAACAATGTCGCCAAAAACACGCCGACTAATTCGCGTGGAATTACCACCACGTACAGACGACGGACTGGAAGACACCGAAAAAACCCGTACAATCGTGTCGGAGTTAATGGGTAAAAAACCGGAATTCCGCTTTAAATTCATTACCGAGCACGCCCAATTTGTAAAAGACTTGTTTGTTTAAATAATACGCCCCGATAACGGGGCGTTAATATTTTCCAACCAAAGCCTATTGACACATAAAATATTTGCACTATAGCAATATATGAATAAACCAAGAGGGACTCAAAAAATGGCCACAACCATCATAGAGTACCTGGACAAGGAAACAAATAAGCCGGTCGCAACCCTATTCCCGACATATTTGCATATCCACGACGGATACGACAATAGTTTTTACACGCATTTGAACCATGCATCACGCAAAGATTTGCAGTATCAAATAATGCTGCGCCGCAAAGCATTGGAAAAAGGAAATCAACGATAAAATCAACATATAAACACACCCGCCGTTTTGGCGGGTGTGTTTTTCTTACTGAATTCCGACCTGGAACTCGTCACCGTATCCGGCCACAACCTGACCACGCACGGTACAGCTGATATCTTCAA
>JAIDLK010000056.1 GCA_029051085.1 Alphaproteobacteria bacterium
TTTAATGTACATTTTTTATATTTGCCCCCACACGATTATCTGTAGTTATCACAATAGAATTGTAGTATAGAGCATCTCCTTGGTAATCCAATGAAAAAAGAGTTAAAATTATTAATATCAGATAGACTGATATCAAGCCTATTATCAAGAGTGCTTGTGGATTTTAACTCCATATATCTCCAAACATTTGGGTTTTGCTGCATAATAGCGTTGATTTTTGTTAGATATTTTAATATTTTGTATAAATCCTTTTTGGTGCTACCAGCAGAAAATTCACCATTTCCGGCATACGTACCTACAAACCAGCGAACACATTCGCACAAATCGCCATTGATATCAGTTGCGCATTCTGTAGCGCAGGAGCATTTTGGTAATAGCTTTGTTATGTCAAAATCATCTGGCGTAAATTTTGGTAGGCTATACATGTGTTCTCCTTTCATTGGTTATATCATAAACAAACACAAATAATTTGCTATAAAAAGAAACAATTTTTAATGCCTTTAATAGCAAATACATAGCAAAAGCTGAAAGTGTCCAAACATACGATAAGGTTCGTAAAAAGAAAAACCTGCTGATTTCAGCAGGTTATCTTGGTGGGGACACAGGGACTCGAACCCTGGACCCAATGATTAAAAGTCATTTGCTCTACCAACTGAGCTATGTCCCCAGAACCGGACCCGGAAAGGGAGAACACAAGGTTCTTTTTCCGTGGTTCGGGGCCAATTTTGACATATAAAAAATAAAAATGCAAGAAAAAATACGATTTTTTAATCTGTTGGCTGCATTTTTATATCGGATGCCTGTTGCAGCATTTTTTGAAAGTTCATTGCCGTCCCCGCATCCGAGTCCATCCAGTCTGCAATACGGCCAAAAATATCGACTGTATATTTTGCGGCGGCCTTTTTGTTTTTACGGAACTCCAGCTCGTTCATCAGATGCAGTAAATCCAGCCCCAGCGCGCCAAGATTCTGCAGGCTGGCCGTATCCAGTATATTATTCTTGCCGTATTTGTATATCATATCATCCAGTGCCGTATGATACGCCCCCAGCTGCTGTATCTGGGCCGGTTTAATTTTCATTTTCATGGCAATCTGATGCGGTGATAAATCCCGCATTTTATTTAACGTTGCCAATGTCAGCTTTCCCTGTATTCCCGCTGCCTGGCGCAGCAGTATTGTAATCCCCAGCATTACCGATGACAGTCGTGATGACATACTGGTCGCAAGTGTCTGGTTCAGTTTTTTAGAGATTCTGTAATTAGAGTAATCATACAGCAAGAATACAATCGGAATCGACAGCAATGATGCCGCGATATTATTCATCAAATCGGAAACGTTCGGATTTTTTATATTATCCACCGTCAGCAGAAAAAGCGCCACGCCTCCGGCGATGGACAACAGATACGGAATGGATTTTAGCAATATGTCGCGCAGTTTCGTATTCATGTGGCTAATTTTATAAAATCAAATCACATGAATATATAGGAATGTTTATATCACATCTATCCCGTCGGCACGCACCACCACACCGGGTGCGGGAGGAGTCTGGACCGTGCGACGGGATTGTTGATTGCGGCGTATGCATATTGTGGCCCATATCCCGACCAGCCCCAACATACAGCCTAAAATCAGCACGCTATATCGCCAGCTGCCAAACAGTGACCCCAGGCCGATTATCATACTAACCAGCATATATGTTGCTTGGTCCGTCATGCTATAGAGCGATAACACCTCCATCCGATGTCTTGTCGGTGTGCGGTCTTGGAAATGTGCATATGTTACAATTTTTACTATCGAGCACAGCATATACGCCGCCCCCAATGCAATCAGGCTCCATATGTTATAGTATGCCGCAAATACAATGAACAACACTCCGGATACGATAACCAGTGAATACAGCGCCGCCCACCGCGCGTTATAGAAACGGTGTGCGATTCCTTGGCCCGCCACCTGACAGCACAGCATGAAAAACGGCACAATTCCGATAAATTCAGGCTGCAGACCGATATCAATTCCAATAAGACTTAAGTAATCGTTTAAGTATGAAAAGTTTGTAACCATAACGCACAGTGCCAGCAGGGCAATCAAAACCGGTGTTTGACGAAATGTCGCCAAGCCTGTCTTTATTTGCGTGCCCAGACTGACGTTCTGGCCGATTCCGACGTATTCTTCAATCAGCTGCATTCGCACCAGAAACAGCATTGACAGTGCCAGACAAACAATCGTGGCGGCGGTTATTGCCTCGTATCCAAAAAACATTAACAAAGAGCCCGCCGACGACAGGGCCTTGGCCGCCGATGCGATATTGCGTCGGCGGCCCAATATTTTTGCATATGTATTTGTATGTGTTGTAAAATATAAAACAAAGACGCGGCCGACGCTATT
>JAIDLK010000057.1 GCA_029051085.1 Alphaproteobacteria bacterium
CTTAAACATTGCTTTTAAGTATATATCGTTGAAATGATAATTGCAAAATTAAAATGAAAGCTTATAATTGCCCGTAAAATACAGGAAAGATAAAATGGAAAAGAAACCTATTTCACGCGCGGGTTTTGACGCGCTGCTTAAAGAATTGAAAGATTTAAAGGAAGTTCAGCGCCCCGAGATTCTTAAAACCGTGCAATGGGCGCGCAGTTTGGGCGACTTGTCGGAAAACGCCGATTACAGTGCGGCAAAGGAAAAGCAACGCCAGATTGACAAGCGCATACAGTTTATTGAAGGGGTTATCGGAAACGCCAATGTTATTGATGTTGAAAGCCTGAGCGGCGACCGTGTTATATTTGGCGCCAAGGTTGTTGCCGAAGATGATGACGGCAACAAGATGGAGTGTCGTATTTTGTCCGATATAGAGGCCGACGGGCGAAGCATTATTTCCTGTACGTCTCCGGTTGGGCGCGCGCTTATCGGGCGATGCGTTGGCGATAGCTGTGTGGTGCGGCTGCCGGGGGGCGAAAGGGAGTATGAGATTTTGTCTGTGACTTTTAAGGATTAGGTTTTATGGCTGTACGTGTTCTGCCCGATTTTTTAATCAACCAGATTGCCGCCGGCGAGGTTGTTGAACGGCCGGCATCCGTGGTAAAGGAGCTGGTTGAAAATGCGCTGGATGCGGGTGCGGACCAGATTGTTGTTGATATTGCCGATGGCGGCAGAACGCTGATATCTGTTATTGATAACGGTGGCGGGATGTCCGCTGATGATTTGCGTATTGCCATTACGCGCCATGCGACCTCCAAATTACCGGATGACGACTTGTTAAATATTAACTTTATGGGTTTCCGGGGCGAGGCGCTGCCATCAATAGCATCCGTGGCCGACATGACAATCGATACGTTTCGGGCGGGTGGTGAAAATGGCTGGCAGATTGATGCGACAACCGGTGATGTACGCCCCAGCAGTTGGGATGCGGGCACACGCGTTCGTGTGCGAAATCTGTTTGGCAAGACGCCGGCACGTCTGAAGTTTTTACGCGCCGACCGGGCTGAAATGGCCGGTGTGTTGGAGGTGGTAAAGCGTCTGGCGATGGCGCGCCCGGATGTCGGTTTTGTGCTTAATGACAAATGGTGTTTCCCCAAGGACCAGGATTTGGAGGAACGTATTGCGGCGGTAATGGGTGACGATGTCCGTGGGAATATGTTGCGTGTGGATGCGACATCGGCATCCGATGCATCGATGCGTTTAAGCGGCTTTGTATCGCGGCCGACGTTGCGGCGCGCGTCATCTGTGGACCAGTACCTGTTTGTTAATGGGCGTCCGGTTAAGGACAAGGTGCTGGTCGGGGCTTTGCGTGCCGCGTATATGGATGTCATGCATGCGCGTGAATTTCCGCTGTGTGCGCTGTATCTGACACTGGACCCGCGAAATGTTGATGTGAATGTCTCGCCGGCCAAGACAGAGGTGCATTTTCTTGAGCCTGCACATGTGCGCGCATTTATTATAAAGTCATTGCGCACAGTCCTGGCGCAGACGATGAGTGAGGCCGCGTCGGTAATCCGTCCGGCGGCACCTGCGTTTTCCGCGCCGGTTCAGCAGAATTTATCGCCGCGTACGGATTTTCATTTGACGCCGATTTCAACAGTCGCGGCAAGGCCGGCCATGCGTGTATGCTCGCCGGATGTGCGGGTGGAAAATTTCGGGCCCTTTGTTTCCGGTGCGACGGCGAAGACGACCGCACATGTTGCGTCCGCGGCGCCCCGTTTGGATAATGTTACCCCAGGGCCGGGGGCGGATATTTTTGAAGATATGCCACTGGGGCGTGCAATCGGTCAGTTCGGGAATAAATATATAATTGCCGCCCGTGGTGATGATTTTATAATCGTAGACCAGCATGCCGCGCATGAACGAATAACGTATGAACGCCTGCGCATGCATTCGGTAAAGGTTCAGCCGTTGTTGACGCCGATTGTCGTATCGCTAAGGCCTGAGGATGTTGATGCGGTTACAAGTATTGCGGCGGAGTTGGCCGCATGTGGCTTGGCAATCGACGCGTTTGGTGAAGATGCGGTGGCGATATCGGCAAAGCCGGCCGACTGGGATTTGAATTGGGCGGATGCATTGCGTGCCATTGCGGACGAGGTGCGCGCCAACGGTGCATCGGCCCAGCTGCATGAAAGGCTGCATCTTAAACTTGCAAACTTTGCATGTCATCACAGCGTGCGTGCGGGACAGCGGCTGGATATGGACAGTATGAATGCATTGCTGCGCGATATAGAGCGGACGCAGCGTGCGGGGCAGTGCAACCATGGGCGGCCGGTATATAAGATTATTCCGATGCATGAAATTGACGGTTGGTTTGAACGTGCCTGAAAATCAACTATTTCCTTTACATATGCGCCTTTTTTTTCTATTCTGAGCCTATAAAAGATAAGGAGAATTCAAATGGAAGCTGAAAATATAGCCGTTGTTACAGACACGGTAACAAATGCACCCAAAAATGATATTTGGGGCCTGTTGTTATATCTGTTGGTTGTCTTTGGCATAATTTATCTGTTCATGGTTCGGCCCCAGCGTCGACGGATGGCCGAATATAAAAAGATGCTGGACGCGATAAAGGTTGGCAATCGTGTAATGGCGGGCGGTATTTACGGTACTGTAAAAAAAGTCGGTGAAAAAACATTGGAAATCGAAATCGCCAAGGGTGTCGTGGTTGAGGTAAACAAGAACGCCGTCGCCACGGTTGAATAATGTTTTATTGCATAAAGGGTATGAAGTTATGTTTAAAAAACTGGCAATAATATTTGTTGCTGTATTCTGTGTTTTGCTGGCGGTGCCGACAATGGCGCCAAGTGCGGCGAAATATTTCCCGTCTTGGATTCGTCCGATTCCTCTGGGGCTGGATTTAAAGGGCGGGGCACAGCTGTTGCTGGAGGTGGATACCGCCACGATGATGCGTGAAAAATCGGCACAATTATACGAAGAAACACGCAGTGTTTTAATTGACCGTGACAAGGGTGTGGTTCGTTTTTCCAACCTGCGCAATGTTGACGGGACCGTTTCCTTTGTCGTTCGTGATGATGCGGATATATCGCGTGCAAAAGGACGTTTGAAAAGCGTGCTGGGTTCGTCGGTTGATATCACGTCTTCCGGGAATACTATAACGCTGTCATATTCGGACAAGCAAAAGGAAGAAATGGTTGCCGATGCATTGACGCGCAGTATTGAAATCGTGCGTCGCCGTATTGATGCGCTGGGGACCAAAGAGCCTTCTATCCAGACACAGGGCGGTAAATATATTTTAATTCAGCTGCCGGGTGTCGACAATCCGGAACATATCAAGGAGCTTATCGGTCAGACCGCGAAGATGACATTCCATCTGGTTAATGAAAATGTTCCGGCCGAGCAGGTTGCCGCGGGACGTGCGCCGGCGGGAACAGATTTTCTGCCTTATATGGATGCGCCGGATCAAAAGGTTGCCGTATATAATCGCGTAGAGGTTTCGGGCGAGTCTCTGAAAGATTCTCAGGCGGACTTTGATCAAAATAACATGCCGGTTGTTTCAACGGTATTTGATGCGACAGGTGCGCGCCGTTTTGCCAAATTAACAACCGAGCATGTCGGTGAACGCTTTGCAATAGTTCTTGACGGTAAGGTATTGTCCGCACCGGTTATTCGTGAACCGATTCCCGGCGGTCGCGGCCAGATTTCCGGCGGCTTTACATTACAAGGGGCAAAAGATTTGGCGGTACTGCTGCGCAGTGGTGCTTTGCCGGCCCCGCTGTCTGTAATTGAAGAGCGCACCGTCGGGGCCGGGTTGGGGGCGGATACAATCGCCCAGGGTAAAATCGGCTCTGCGGTGGGTGTGCTGTTTATTCTGATATTCATGATATTCTTTTATCGTGGATTCGGTGTTATTGCGGATATTGTTTTGTTGGTCAATCTTGCAATGATTATAGGAATTTCGGCGCTGTTTGGTGCGACGCTGACGTTGCCGGGTATTGCAGGTATTGTGTTGACCCTTGGGATGGCGGTTGATGCGAATATTTTGCCGTTCGAGCGTATTCGTGACGAAGTGCGCGCCGGCGTGCCGTCACTGCGTGCGGTTGATGTTGGCTTTCATCGCTCTATGAAGACGGTATTGGACGGTAATCTGACCAATCTTATCTGCAGTCTGATTCTGTTCCAGTTCGGTGCAGGCCCAATTCGCGGCTTTGCGGTGACACTGTCAATTGGTGTTATTACGACGTTGTTCACGTGCCTGGCCTTGTCAAAGGTTTTGATTGACTGGTACATGAATGGCAAGAATAAAAAAATCGGATTTATCAAATAAGGTTGCAAAAAAGGATTTTATTATGAAACTGCACTTTATGAAATATCGCAAATTATCGTACTGGGTCTCCGGTATCCTGGTTGCGATTTCCATTGTGTCGCTGGCGACGCGGGGCTTGAATTACGGCATTGACTTTGCCGGCGGTATATCGATGGAGGTGACACCGGCCGCCGCGGATTATACAATTGACAAGATGCGCAGTGACCTGTCTGCGTTCAGCCCCGAGCTGCAGTCTGTTGACGGTGGTTCGATACTGTTGCGTGTGGGGTTGCCAAAGGGCGCGACGGATGCGGAACAAAATGCGCGCGTTCGTGAAATCAAAGACATTCTTGGCGAAAAGGTTCAATATTCCCAGGTTCAGATTGTCGGACCAAAAATCGGGGGTGAACTTGTTCGGGGCGGTATTCTGGCGATTCTGGTGTCGTTCGTGCTAATGAGTGTTTATATCTGGATTCGTTATCGCGGGGGATATGCGGTGGGCTCCTTTGTCTCGCTGGTATTGGACTTTGTTTTGATGTTCGGATTCTTTTCCGTTGTGGGGCTGGAGTTTAATCAGACCTCTATTGCGGTTATTCTGATGGGTATCGGATATTCGATTAATGACAAGGTTGTAAATTATGACCGTATTGATGAAAACATCAAAAAGTATCACAAGATGCCTATGACGGAATTGATTGACTTGTCTATCAATGAGATGATGCATCGTACTGTTATGACCAGTTTATCCACTATTCTGGCGATGGTCGGACTGTATTTCTTTGGCGGTCTGATGCTGAAGGATTTTGCAATTGCGATGACGTTTGCAATTGTAATGGGTACACTTACCAGTATTTATATCTCGAACGTGATTTTGTATCACTTTAACCTGCGCGAGACAAAATATTAAACACGCGCAATGCGGGCACCAACGGGGGGAATGAGCATGAGACTGATAAACTTTTTATTCCTGATATGTATCATCGGGGTGGTGCCCGCCCGCGCAGACAGTCTGTTTTTTGAAGACGAACCTGTTCAACAGGGATTGCGTGTCGCCGATGTATCGGCGACATTTGCCGATATTTATCAAAAGCTTGATGGTGTGAAATGGGGCGGGAAAAGTCTGAACGTCGCGATTGAAAGCATCGAGCGTCTGAATAAAAACGCGCATATCGCCGCCACGGACAATCGTGTCGTTTTGGTCTGGGGTGATGATATTATTGCTAATTATCCGCGTCCGGCGTCCGGTGACTGGAACGGTTTTGGTGAAATTACAACCGCGCTTGTTTTAAAAATGCGCGAAAGGGATTCTGATTTGCGTCGCCAGACGGTAAGCGAGCTGTACGAAACGGTTGTCGGTGCATTGATGGAAGGCGTGGATGAAAACGGCCGGTATGTATATTCGCGGGCGGCCGAAATCGCCGAAGATGGCCGATTGCTGACAAGTGCGGGTCTTATGGGCCAGCGCGATGAACGTGGTAATTTTCGTGTAACCGGTGTTTATAAGTCTTCAAGTGCGGATGCGGCCGGGGTTCGCGCCGGTGATTTGATTTCAGAAATCAATGGCCGGGCGGTGCGTGATATGACTGATGCCGATTTAGAGGCTGTAATTTCCGGATTTAATTCAGGGACGGCCAAGATAACGCTGCTTACGCCCGGAGGGACGCGCCATGTTGTATTGCGGCGTGCAACGGTTGTTCTGGCCGATGCGGATGTTGTGCATCGTAGCGGTATCGGTGCTGACGGCGGTATATTGGAGATAGTCGTTCATCGTGTGTCCGACGGGGCGGTGGCAATCGTAAACGAGGCCTTGGCAAAGTATCCGGATGTATCGGGAATTATTTTGGATTTACGCAGCAGCTCCGGTGATGACGAGCGTGCGGCGGCAAAGCTGGCCGGGCTGTTTACGGGGGCGGTACCTGTGATGAGAATAGTTGAAACCGCCCGCGACGAGGTAGAAGTTGTACCGGGGGGGGGCGCCGTTACTCAGGCGCCCGTGGTTGTTTTGATGTCGGACCAGACACGTGGCACGGCCGAAGCGATTGCAAGTGCGTTTTATGAGAATTCTCGTGGCGTACTGGTCGGGACGCCGTCGCGTGGTGCGGCGCGAATTGCCACGGTTATTGACTTGGCGGATGGTGGCGCGCTGGAGTTGCTTAATAAATCCGTGAAAACCGGAGCAGGGCGCGCAATTGACGGCCGCGGCGTATTTCCGATTGTCTGTCTGTCTAATATTCGTTCCGCATCGCAACAGAATGCATTTTTTCTAAATGTTTTAAATGGTGATTTCAGAGCCACCGACTTTAACGCAAAGACGGATGTGCCGGCGGATGATATTCGTCGCGGCTGTCCGGTTATAACCAGCGGGGCGGATGAGGATGCGCTGGCTGCGGCTGTTGCTGTAAAGATTTTAACGGATGGAAAAGTATATAACCGTCTGATGGATAAATAACTTTAATATGGTGCGGGTATGTTTCTGACAACAGATAATAAAATGAAATGGCGTTTGCTGGTTGCGGCAACGGTTGTGGCGACTGTGGTGGTATTGGGTGGCATATTTTGGTTTGATGCGCCCGTATTGTTATTTATGCGTGGTTTCGATTGCAATTTTTGGGGATTATTAAGCACTGTTTTTGATGATAAGGTATGGGCGGTTGTATTTGCGGCGGCGGTGCTTGGTTTTTATATAAATAAATCACTGAAATCAAAGCCTAAGTTTAGAAATGATAAAAATCGGTTTAGCTTACGGGTGTTTTTGGGTGATTTTTGGCAAAAAACAAAGCATAGTAATGTGTTTTTGATATTTTGCTCTATCATGGCCGCAGGTGTTATGGTTCAGGTTTTAAAAGTTGTTATAGGGCGTACGCGGCCAATATTGTTTGAGGCGCTGGAATTTACCGGTTTTTATCCGCCGTCGTTTGACTGGGTTTTTAATTCAATGCCGTCGGGGCATACGGCCATTTCGTTTGCGGCGTTGGTGATGATAGGAATGTTGGCGCCGCGTGTAAAGCCGCTGACGTGGACTCTGGCGGTGCTTATCGGTGTGGCGCGGGTATGCGTCGGGGCACACTGGCCGTCGGATGTTATTTTCGGGGCTTTCATCGGAATGGTAACAGCGGATTTGGTAAAATGGTATCTGATGCGCGTTAAATAAGTGCGGTCTTTTATTCTTAAATTGTATGCGTTTTTGTGATACAATGCATGCCATGGATACTCAATCAAAATTTTTGCCGGACAGTGTTGCCGGCGCGCTTAAGACCTTGTTGTTTCGCACGTTTGGTGCGGCTTTGATGATTGCCGGAATTTGGCTGACGGTCGGCTTGGTTTTTCATGACCCGTATCTGGACGGGTTTGCCGCCGCCGGTACTTTCGGGCGCCAGGGGATTGTAGGCAATGTTGTCGGGGCCGTTCGTTACCTTGTCGGGTTTGTGCCGGCATTATTTGTTTTTCTTTGTTTGGCGCGCCGGGGATTGGTTATGTTGGCGGGGTGGCATGATGACAGTGCGCCCGAGTATAATTTTATGCGCGGCTTTATCGCGGTTGCCGCCGGTGCCGCCGGTTTCGGTATGATTTTGCCGGGGGCTGTGTTCGGTGGGCTGGCCGGCGCGTTGGCCGGTGCGGATG
>JAIDLK010000058.1 GCA_029051085.1 Alphaproteobacteria bacterium
TCGGCAAGTATTCGGAATTCTGTGAAAGAAAAACATTCAAGGAATCCAATTGTCTTACCACAGGCCAGCGCCACAGTGATCTTATGAAAAAAGCGGCATAATAAAATGTCCGACATACAGATTGGCGGTTTGGTGCCGTTTACCACAATAGATTATCCCGGGAAATTGGCCGCCGTGCTGTTTCTGAGAGGTTGTCCATTGCGATGCGCCTATTGCTCGAACCGCCACCTGTTAAATGTCGGCGACGGAGAATACGATCCGAAAAAGGTATTCGAATGGCTGGAAAGCCGTGTTGGTAAACTGGAAGCAGTCGTTTTCTCCGGCGGCGAGGCCCTGATGCAGGGTGATGCCTTAATAGAATATATGCAGCGTGTGCGGGATTTGGGATTTTCTGTCGGCCTGCATACAAACGGTTTTTATCCTGAAACATTGATGCGGGCAACCCCGGTTGTTGATTGGATAGGACTGGATTTCAAAGCAACACGCGCGCGCTATGCCGAATTGACCGGTAACACAATCGCATATGAGCGAATGATGGATTCACTGGCCGCATGGCAGGATACAGGCAAGGATATGGAAGTGCGAATTACATGCGATCCGCGATTTATATCCAAGGAAGACCTGGCAGAAATTATCAATCTTTTGGCCGCGCGCAATGTTTCAAAAATTGCGATACAAAAATATGTCCCGCATTTTGATGATGAAAAGGATAAAACAACCGCCGATATGCGCGAACAGTTTTTTAATGACACTGTTTTACGCGCAAAGATAAACGCAATGTTTAAATCTGTTATTTGGAGGGAATAAAAAATGCGGGGCACCCGCATTTTTTATGACCACACATTTTATTTTTCCGCATCCTTTGGCATTGGACAAAAGCGCGCAAAATCAATCATGAAAGCATTGTTTGATTCAAGAACTTTTGCCAGGCTTTGCATTGACGGCCACCGCGGCTTGCCGTCACGCGTCCAGCGCTTGCTGCGATTAAGCGTAGTAGAGTCAAGACCACTGCGCCGCGCCATACAAGAGCAAGTCATATTGCGACTGCGGGCAAAGTCATCTATTGCATTCCACACATCCGCATGCGTCATTTTCTCTCTCCTTTCTCTCACGTTATCCATTTACTTGTTTTAAAGGACACGGTTCTTATTCTGGTTGAATTTTACAACAAATTCAACCAGAATTTCAACGGAATTTTTCCTATGAAAGCAGGTCTAGTAAATTTTGATATGTATGATAAATATGGTATAATATATACGAAATAACAAAAGGATAATGCTATGACAATAAAAGAAAGTGACATAAAACAGCTGGCGGAATTAACGTCACAAATAGAGTCGGTGCAATCACCGACCCCAATTGAGGGTGCGGACCAGAAAAAATTAGCCGGTCGCTATTTTATGCAATACTTTATACCTAAAAGCATGGAAGATATCGAAAAAATCACCTCGATACTAAAAAAATATAATTTGCCAATGGATACACACAAATCATCTTTGTTTCCACACCCGATTATTCGAGTGCCGGAATCACAAAGCACTGAAATCACGGAGGCAATATACAAATATGAATGCGCCAGATTAGCGGAATTGCAGGTATCTTTACAAGAGTCAGATTTAAGCCCGCTGGCCGATGAAACAATTAAGAAATTGTGGGTCGATATGATTCTGAAGCCACCATATGCGATGTATTATCCAAAGGGAAAAAAAGAGGCGGCGGAGGCAATGGCGCTGTTTGAGCGTTTTGATAAAGGCTCTTACTATGCATCACTGACCCAGACAAAAGATAACCGCCCGGTTATTGTAATGTCGCTGAATAAAAACGAAAGAAATCCGATGCCGCATCTGTTTAAAAATATAGTTGAGGCCAAGCAACATGCCGCGCAACTAAAAAAGCAAAAGCTGGCCAAAGGGAAAGTACAGGTTGAACAAAAAGGATTCCGCGCCATGTGGCAGAAAATGCAGAACTGGTTTGGAAAAGATAAACAGAAATAAACAATCCCCCGAACGGGGGATTGTTTATCCATGAAATCCGTCGCATGCGGCGGATTTTTTATCAGCCGTTTATTATTTCCAGAACAGCAGCCGGGACATCTGCGATATTGACGCGGCGCTGTTCCATCGTGTCGCGCAGGCGCAAGGTCACCGTTCCGTCTTCAATTGTCTGGTGGTCAACAGTAATACAGACCGGCGTGCCGATTTCATCATGGCGACGATAATTTTTGCCGATATTACCGGAATTTTCCAATTCTATGCGGCCAATCGCCAAGCGGCGCAAATCGTTTTCAATATTCGTTGCAATATCCAATAATTCCGGAACATTACGTGCCAAGGGGATTACTGCGGCCTTTACCGGCGCCAATTTAGGACGCAGTTTCAGGACCAAGCGTGACTTTCCATCACCCAAATCCTCTTCGGTATAGGCATTGTGCATCACAGCCAGCATCGCACGATTAACCCCCATCGCTGTTTCAATAACATACGGGATAAAATTTTCACCAGTCTGAGGATCACTGTACGACAGTTTTACCGTACTGTCCTTGTTTTCTATAACATTGGCGTGTATTTCAAATTCGTTTTGTGCCTTGGTGTGACTGCCAAGGTCAAAATCCTGGCGGTTATGGACACCTTCTACCTCATCAAAACCATCGGGAAATTCGTATTCAATATCGCATGCAGCCTTGGCATAATGGGCCAGTTTATCATGCGGGGCAAAGCGCAATTTATCGGCCGGAATTCCCAGAACATCCGTCCACCACGCCATTCTGGCCGCACGCCACATTTCAAAATACTTTTCATCGGTATCGGGACGCACAAAATACTGCATTTCCGCCTGTTCAAATTCACGCATGCGAAATACGAATCCACGCGGTGAAATTTCGTTACGGAAAGCCTTGCCAATCTGGGCGATGCCAAACGGCAGCTTATGCGGGCGCGCATCCAAGACATTCTTGAAGTTTACATATGTCGTAGTCGCCGTTTCCGGACGCAGGTATGCGTTTATCGCACCGTCGGCCATCGCACCAATGGACAGGCCCATCATTAACTGATACGCACGCGGTTCCGTTATATCTGCCGAACCACAATTGTCGCATTTGGTCGGGTCTGCCATCTTGTCCTGGCGCATGCGGGCACCACACTTTTTGCACTCAACCAGCGGGTCAGAAAATCCAGCCTCGTGTCCGGAATATTTCCACATCAGCCGATTGCTGATTTGCGCCGCATCAAGCCCCTCGACATCATTGCGCGAATATACCATTGCATTCCACCATGCATCACGAATATTGCGCATCAATTCAACACCATACGGACCATAATCATATGCGCCGCCCAGGCCACCGTATATTTCCGAACCTGTAAAGATAAAACCGCGCCGCTTGCATAATGCGACGATATCACTGATTGTTTTTGCTGGCATTTATTACCCCTAAATATTACAAAGCACTATTTTATACCCTTTATTACGTTTTGCAATAATAAATACGGACATATTGACAAACGGCGTATCTGCGATATAATCCGCAATATGAAAATACAGGATAAAATTTTATCGAATAAAGTACGGAACTTGTTCAACCATACGGAATTTTGCATGAATGTGCTGATAACAATTCATGGGCCCGACACGGATGAAGGCAAGCGCCTGCTGCGCGCAAAGAAAACATTGCTTGAACTGCGCCGACAAAGCGTACGGGCAAGCGCGGTATGGCTGGCGGAATTGGTGGCCATACTTGGCATGATTGTATATAATCTGATTGACAAAGAAGGCCATGCTGAGGCGGGTTTGGTCGTATATCCGACAATGCTGGCCGGCGCCATATATGGCGGTCTGCTGATGGACAGGATGGAAAAGAAAGGTGAAATCTTTAAACAGCAGCTGAAAGACAAGACCCCATCCCGATAAAAAATAAAACCGCCAAATCGGCGGTTTTATTTTTGCACTTTGATAAACTTAGCGGGAACGCTTTTGAGTGCGCGAATGGGACCTGCCCGTCGTGGCGGGGCGACGCGGGGCACGGCGCATGTCTTCTTCGGAGTCTTCGTCCGCATCATCAAATCCCAGGTCTGCGCCAACACCACCGGTTATTGCACCAACAATACGGCCGAATGATTTTTTCAGTTCCGGATTCTTGTCCGAGTATTTTTTTACACCCGCCGCCAGTGCTGCAACAATATATTTTTCTATATCCTTGCTGGATACGGACTCCTTTAGTGTTTTCTTAATGGAACCGGCAACGTCTTCGACCGCCTCTTGTGCCCGATACAGGAACGAGTGACGACGACGAATGGCATGAATTATATGCATTATCCACATTACTATCAGACTAACAATCGCCGGAACTGCAAACAGTGCGATAAAGTATTTGAATACGCTGTCGCCACAGAAAGACGAACCAAACATCGCAGAGCATGTATACGGGCAATGCAATAACAGCACCGCCAATATTTCATACAGAACGAAAACTGTGGAATATATTTTTAATTTCAACATCATTTTTGTATCTCCTTGTTGGGTTGGTTATACAAATTTTGTATTATTTGCCCGGGAAAATCAGCAGGAACAAATACATGGCTCATACGAGATAAGTATGATATAATGGCGCGCACAACAACAAAGGAAACCAAATGATTGCATGCGACAGAATTTATGGCGTTGTAAATGTTACAGAGCCTGTATTCTCAGACATAATAGCGGCCCCAACCTTTCAACGCCTTCAGGGTATTAACATGGGCCCATGGCGGCCTAACATGCCGTTTTATTCTATTCCCGTGTCGCGCTATCATCACTCAATCGGCGTGTTTATGCTGTTGCGGATTCATGGGGCATCCGTGCCGGAACAAATCGCCGGACTGATACATGATGTGTCCCATACAGCATTTTCACATCTGTCCGACAGGCTGTTTGGCGATATGGATGCGGCAAAAACGCAAGAATATCAAGATGATGTTCATGAAAAATTTGTAAAAAATTCCGAGCTGGCCGAAATAATAACCCGCGCCGGGTTTGACTTGGACATGATTCTGGACGACACGCCGTTTAAATTAAAGGAAAACGAGCTGCCGGATTTATGCGCCGACCGTTTGGACTATTGCCTGCGTGCAATTCCACATATGCATCAATACGGCAAGCTAATCGAATGCGATGAAGTCGCACTTAGTCACGCAATTGTTGCAACACCCGACGGATTTGTAATGCGCGATGCTGATTCCGCACGGATGTTTGCCCATGCATTTAATACAACAGACGAGCAAATATATTCCAGCTTTACCGGTGTGTTTTATGAAGAAATGCTGGCGCGAATATGCCGCGATGCCATAAAAGACGGCATACTAACACGTGATGACTTTTTCCATATGAACGACATGCAGGTAATTCGTAAAATGCATATGGCAGGTGTTGATTTCTCTGCACTGTACGCCAATCCGAACGAATGGCGCGCAGCAGATGATGATGTAAATGCCGTTGTAATGCCGCAAAAGCTACGCCGGGTTGACCCGCCATTTATTGACACGGACGGCATCATACGCCGGCTAAGCGATGTTGATGCGGATTTCGCACGGTACATCAAGGCATGCCCCAAATTTGTGGAATACAAGATAAAGAAAGCATTGAAATCGGCCATGTGACTATAGTGCCTTTAATAAAGAGCAAAACAATAAAATCCCCGCAGAGCACGGGGATTATTTTGTGTGCATCAATATATAATATTTATATAAAGGTTACTATTTATATGGGCAAAAACCACTGTCTATTACGAATTCACCACTGGGGTCGCTGCCGGTTTCGCCCTCCGGAATAAATAGCCAACAAGGTCCGGCGTTCGACCACACACATGCCCCAAGCGTAACCGCCGCCGCGCCGGAATAAGACTCATCAATATTATACATATGCTTATATCCCGCCGGACAACCGTATGTAGTCGCGCTCGCGTTGTACTCCGCCAATAATGCTGGTAATGATTTCATTGCAGCATTCGCAGGACACGGTTCCGCATTTACCACAACAGGGCAAAATGCCAAGCACACAAATATTATGTAATATAAAAAAGCCTTTCGCATAAAAAATCTCCTTTATTGAAATAAATTTCTATTAAATGTCCCACCAGCCTTTATATTCTTTACGCATGCATCGGCACAATTAAGATAGCATGGGTTGCTGCTGCCAAAGGTGCCGGCAAAGACATATACATTTCCGCCTTTTGCATCCGTAGCGGCCGTCATTAAGCGGCACCAACAATTATGCATCGAACTAATGTCGTAATGATTTGTATCCAGACTGCCAACACGTGTTGTATCACCGACTGAGCGCGATTCAGTTAGTGAGCATACCGCCACACCCCGCAATTCCGGGTTAGAGGCAGAACTGTTAATTCGCCATTCTGTCAAATTCAATGTTTCAGCCGATTTTGCGGCGGATGCAGATGATTCAGACCATTGTAAGCATTGGTAAGCCGCGTCTGCAGACATGGCGTATTGCTCCCCGACAAAGATAAACGTACATATAAACAAAAAACATATAAAATTCCTCATATTCCACCCCCGCACTAGCTCATAAAATAAAAATTAGAGTTTGAACCAAATATATTTGTATTCGCGCAAACATCAGAGCAGTTAATCCAACATTCGTTTACATCGCTGAATGTTTTAGCCCAATATGCATTAGAAACTACTGGATACAATACTCGACAAAAACAAGCCCTGTTATTATCTGAACTGCTACCTGTACCAACAGAAACATTAAATGAACTGGCACCAACATTTTGCCCTGCAATCGGTTGTGCACATGTGGCACTGCCATGAACATAGCTGTAATCGGTACAACTTTGTTGCCATGACGATTTATCATTTGACGTACCGGAACAGGATTGACCGCCGGTCTTAAGACATACGACAACCGACGCATGTACGGGGCCGCAACTTATTAAACAGCAGCCAATTATCATTATAATTTTTTTCATGTTTCTTTTACCTCGTATTTTCAACAAATGAAAAACCACCAAAGATAGCTTAGGTGGTTGGAGGTTCGAAACTACAAACAAGTATAGCGGGCTAATTCAATATATTCACCACCCTCCAACCTATTTTTAGTTAGTTGGAGTCTTTTTTCGTCACTTAGACGCTTGTTTGAGAGGTTTCGACGCCCCAATACAGCAACCGCTATATCAATAAAAACTATACATCAGATGACAATGATTAACAATAGATTTTTTTCCATGGCATGATGTTTTAATTATCGGGGGGGGCCATTTGGGCTTAGCGCGGTATCCAGTTCATCTTGTGCCTTATGAAATTGCTCTAATGTCATATCGTATTCGGGTTCGGTCATGCGACCGGTGGCGTCGGTTTGTGCCGTCCCCGGATACAACAGATTCAAGTATTTTTCCGCCATGGCGTACACCTTGCTGTTTTTATCCATTTTTCCCAGATATTACTAGGAAATTATCCTTTCTCCATGAATACTAAATCTAATCAACTAGTTAGAAAATATTCTGTCTACGACCAAATACAGTCAATAACCAATGGCTATAATTGCCAAATACAGCGCCAAACCAAAGCGTTTTTTGCCAATTGCCATCCACAGCAAGACGGGTATCATTGTTTCGTTAACTGGTTATAACCAGACAGAAGATACGAACTGTTAATTTTCTCGGTTAAAATAAAACCGACAACCATCCACATATATATAAACCGTATCTGGTGCTGTTATATATAACTTTTGTACTACTTTGTTGTCTTTTGATATCAAAATAGCGGGAACATTTTCGTATTCATCCAAAGACACTTTGGTAATATCAACATTGCTTATCTGCTTTGGTGTATTATCTATAGAATACGTGTGATTAAAAAAGTTTTCTCCAATCGCCATATTGGCGTCCGTAAAATAAGTAGCTATATCTTGACAATCTGCAGTTATGCGGCTGGCATACTCAAAACCAGAATACCGCCATTCGCCGCAAAATTCACATGACTGACCATGTACTGGCACGCACCCAATCAATAACAACAAAGCAACCATATATTTTTGCATTGCAAATAATATACATCACAGAGATGTCAAAGTAAATGCTTATTTAATATGCGCCATTGTTATACATATTCCACTCATCATTTCGTCTGTTAATCAATCCATTTGATACTGCGCCTTGGGTTCGATTCCATGCACGCCATGCAGATTCCAATGAAGGGTACTTGGAACTTGTAAAATCAGGATTGTTTATATATTGCACAACCGTAGAGCTCGCAAACGCCCCGCCGCCTATATTATAGGCTAAAGACACCAATGCATCATATTGATTTTGTGTTATCGGCACCGTAATATTATCGCGCACGGCGTGTTCTGCCGTGGAAATGTCGGCACGCAATAAATTGATTGCCTCAGTCTCTGTTATACCACCACGAAAATCTTCGCCCGGTTTTATCAGGTGTCCATAACCAATGGTTGCACCCGGCGGCAACGGTGCGCCATCCGGTACAGGTTGTCTGGTCCGATCGTCATATATCACGTGATTACCATTTTTATCAAGAACCTTATCTTCTTTGCTTTTTAACCAGTTTATTCCTTCGTCACTCATTTTCATATTTTTGATATCCTTTTCAATTTCATTCTTTTTTTCTTTTGGCGTATACGGTTTGCTACTGAGCGTACGGCCATCGGGTGCTATTACATCCTCGGTTATGCTGCATCGGCAGTTGGGATGCACTGGGGTTGAAGGAATCTCATCTTCGCTGTCATATATTTCGCCATCACGCGATACGCATTCGTTACAAGTGTTATCACCATCTTCACTGTGCCAGCGCCACACACGCCGTGGTTTATCGTTTGGTGTATCATCATCGTCATCTGGTTCCGGCATATCCAGGGTATAAACCATCAGCCGTTTATTTTCTATTGTGCCAAACGGCATCAGTACACGAACATCTATTGCTTCTTCTAATTCTACATAGTCTTCAACATCTATCTGGCGACCGGCCTCTTCATATTCTGCCTCCGCCTCTTGTTTGGCTTTTTCTAACGCGTCATCCAGTTCATCTTGTGCCTTACAAAATTGCTCCAGCGTCATGTCGTACTCTGGTTCGGTCATGCGTCCGGTGGCGTCGGTTTGTACCATTCCTGGATACAGCAGATTCAAGTATTTTTCCGCCATGGCGTACACCTTGCTGTTTTTATCCATATATTCGGACGACGACATGAGCCGCCGCAAAAATTGTGGGGTTTTCATTTGTGATTCCTTTTGGTAAATAAAAAAGGCCCCACGCATGGTGGGACAATAAAAAACAGCGACAAAATGTCGCCCTTGTTCTTGCTCAGTATTATACCACAAACAAGCATAAAAATCAATATAAACTGGCATCGGGATTTTGGGCAAGGCATGCAATGCGGTGGATTTTGGTGGGATTGGGCCTGATGGTGAGCATACATCGGTACCATCGCGCATAAAAATCCCCGGATTCCGAGGCAAAAGAAACATCCCATGGAAATTCCGTGGGATGCTCTATATTCCTGGCGGATGGTGAGGGATTCGAACCCCCGGAGGGCTTGCACCCTCAACGGTTTTCAAGACCGCCGCATTCGACCGCTCTGCCAACCATCCGAAACTGTTGATGTCCATATTATATTATTTTTTTCTTATTGCAAAGGTAAAAATTAACGCACCGGCAATAAACATTGCACCGGAGAGTAATTGTCCCATTGTAAGCCCCCAGCTGGTTAAGAATCCTATCTGGGCGTCGGGGGCACGAAACTGTTCGCAAAAGATGCGAAATACCGCATACAGCATCCCCAACATTCCAGCCAGCGCACCCGGACGACGGCGCAATCCGGTAAAACGATAAAGGCACAGCATTATTATAAACAGTAATGCGCCTTCGGTGGCGGCCTCGTATAAGGGGCTGGGGTGGCGCGGTATAACGTCACCAGTGCCCGCAAACAATACACCCCATGGGCGTGTGGTGGGGCGCCCCATTACCTCCATATTTATAAAATTGGCGATACGGCCAAAGAACAGTCCAATTGGTCCTACGACAGCCATTAAGTCCAGCAGGCGCCAAGCATTTAACCCCATACGACGTCCAGCCCACAGTGTTGCAACAATAACTCCGATAAGTCCGCCATGAAAGCTCATCCCGCCATGCCATACGGCAAATATTTCCAACGGATGCGCCAGGAAAAACGATAGGTTGTAAAACAACACATACCCCAAGCGCCCGCCAAGGATAACACCGATTATGACCGCGGTAAGCAAATCATCCATCTGCTTTTTAGAGATGGACATACCGCTGTCGCGGCGCCCGGCCAGATATTTGAAAACGAAATATCCCAAGATAAAGCCGGCAATATATGCCAATGCATACCAACGTATATCCAGTCCAAGAAATGAAAACGCAACCGGAGAAATAGGATTTACTGTTATCGCCATACCAAACCAATAAACTATTAACGAGCTGCAGATTTAAGTGTGGCCTGCAAATTAGATATTATGGCACGCAAACTTGAAATACGCTCCAAATCCGGAATGTCTTTCTGCTGTTCGGCGGCAAGTTCGCGACGGCGGGAGGTCAGCAAATTTGTCAAATCAGCCAATGTTGCATTGCGACGACGCTGGCTTTCCAAAGTTGCCATTTCCGACGGAGCAGGCGACCCCATATAATCTGTTATTTTTATTGTTCTTACATTTAGTTTGTGCATTTGCTTATATCCTTTATTTTAAAGGCGCCCAATAATTCCTTGTAAGTTTTGAATGATTTCCGTAGCAATCTTTGCGCCTTTTTCATCACCGACTTTCTTACTTTGTTCAAGTTTTTCTTTGGCACGCGCCATCTGACCTGTGAAATATTTGCGCTGTTCTTCTTTGCTCATATTTTCAAAGCCAGGTTTGGTCTTCTTTTTATTCCCCGCCATATCAATCTCCTTTTATTCTTGAATTTACAGGTTGATTGTATTATATATAATTCAAATGACAAGGAGAAAATAATGATTGCAAAAAAGTCAAAAACCATTGCACGCCCAGAGACGCAGCGCGCCGGTGGGATAGAGCTGTATTTTAAAAGAATTTTTGCGCTGATGTTCGGTGCGGTCGGTCTGTCGGCACTGACATCATGGCTGACAATTTATGGTGGCGGGATAAGTCTGTTGGTAAATGCCGGCGGGATGTCCGCGCTGTTCTATATTGTTATATTCGGCGCATTGGGATTGTCTATCTGGGCGCAGGTTAAGGCGTTTTCTTTAAAGCCTGTGACGGCGGGGCTGTTGCTGGCACTGTATGCGGTACTAATCGGGTTTGGTATGACACCGCTGATTTGGGGCGCACTGGCGGTGAATCCGGCATCTATTCTGTATGCATTTATCATTGCGGCCCTGATGTTTGGCGCGATGGCCCTGTTCGGATATAAAACGGTCAAAGACCTGTCTTTTATGGGCATATTTTTACAAATGGGCATGATCGGCCTGATTTTGGTCGGTGTCGCTTCTTTCATTTGGCCATTGGGCAGCACGTTTGCAACAATCGTATGCCTGATTGGTGTTTTGGTATTCGCGTTGTTTACAGCATATGACATGCAGACATTAAAGCGTGCATATGCGGTAACGGCTGACGAAACACAGCGCAACCAGCTGGCGGTATTGGGTGCGTTGCATATGTATATATCGTTCATCGCGATGTTCCAATATTTGTTAAGTTTACTAAATCGCAATTAAGGGAGTAATACAAATGGCGTATAAAATTGACCCGGCAAAATGCATTGCATGTCACACATGCATGGGCGCATGTCCGGTTATGGCAATATCCGTTGGTCCAGACGGCAAGTGTGTAATCGACCCGGCAAAATGCATATCATGCGGCACATGCGCGGCAATATGCCCGGTCGCGGCGATTGCCCCGGATGTACAATAAAAATCCCCCGTACGGGGGATTTTTTTAAACCTTGTGGTTGTCGCCACCTTCGTTATCAAAATATATTTGTGTTACCTGTCTGTGCGGCCGATGCAGAAATTTATCCAGCTCGGTATGCGCCAAGCGAGACAGAACAACAATATCAACTATGCTGGTCGGATAATCGGGCCAGCGGCGATAAAATTCTGAGAGCTTGTAAATAAGCGGTGCCGGAAATTCAGCCTCCGAAATACTTGTGTCGTTTATAATGGAATTGTTATCTGCATCCGGCATAAGTGAGGCCGATGCGGTATTTTTTTTCATTTGCGTCCCCCTGTTGGCAATTTGCAAAAAAATCAAGCCACCAGAAATCGTGGTGGTTGGAGGGTAGAAAAACAATACACGATGAATTGTTCGGGCCTTTTCAATATATGGGAACCCGCCTCCAACCAACAAGTTGGAAGTTTAACGCCCGTATGTCATAGGCGATCGTGTATCAGAGGTTTCTACTCCTCATGTTTGTGTAATGGGGACCATTACGCAGCCACGTTATGATTATATATTTCTGCGGTCCCCAATTCCATAATAATATGCACCGCAAAAAAATATAAAAGCCGCCATGTAATACAGGGCGGGGGCTGGACTTAGTACTAGGCACAACAACATGCTATCGGCTTATTCAATATATTCACCGCTTCCAACCCCCGAAATGGGATTGGCATTTTACGCCTGCGCAGGGCGGTTGTTGAGCGAGAGTACTAATCTCGCATAATAGGTTCCCTATTACAATCGGTACCTTAACCTATTTGAGAATTCAAATCCATAAAAAAATCCCCGCCGTCGGCGGGGCAAAAGCTTAATCTTGATTCAATGCCGGTATCAATACCGTATCGTTATACTGTCCCAGATAACGCTTGCCGGTGGCACAATAAATCCGCGTAAGGGAATCTTTGTATTCTCGCACAGCGCTGACCCACCGGTCATCTATATCGCTTTGAGCACCCTGGTAGCCGACAAAACCACCCATGGCACCACCGATTCCGGCGCCAGTCAAAGTACTTTTTAGACGAGCCTTGTTACTGATATCAACGATACCGCCATCTTCGGCATCAATTGTCAGCGGCCGGAAATTATCAAGAGTATAATTCTCATCAAGAGCATATGCATTTCCATCAACGTTACGGCCCCAAACTTTGGCAGTGGGGTTATTTGCACGCCATTTGGACCAGTCGTCCGACGTCATACCGAATGCCTTGTCACTAACACCGGGGACCATTGCACGGATTGCCATACCATCCTCTAACGAGCCAACAGATATCTTTGCCCAGCCACTATCACCTTCTTTACCCTGCGAAACTTCCTGGGTTAGCTTGTCATACTTGAAATAAGCATCAGACCGTTCCAGAATATCCCGATACTGTTCCTTTTTTAAAGTTTCCAGTGTTTTATTAGGCGCCACCTCAAGACGAATAGAACCGCTGGCAAACGATATAGGGTTACACTTTTTGCCGTCTTCATCGCACTCGATCGTATCGCCGCTTGCGACATTATAATATGCTGTTTTGGCCGAACCGTCGGCATTCGCGTCCCATTGTTTTGTTTTAACAACACTACCCCATAGACAGCTGGTCTTGGCGCCGCCAACCTCACATTCTTCTATGCGCAGGACACTGTTGCCAGAGGCCATTATATTACCCATTACACCGCCGGCCGCCGCATTGACACCGGTAGATAAAATAACATCACCGCCGACCTTGCCCGCATAAGAGTTACCGGCCATTATTGCCGCCCCGGACAAAGCACCGATTGCAGTGGTTTTCATCTTGTCCTTGCCTGTGCCGATAATGGAATCCGAGCCACGCTCCGCCTTGCCGGCGATATTACCGCCAATTCCACCGATTAATGCACCGGCCGCAATCTTTAGACCAGCGTTTTGTTTCTGTTCCTGGTTCATCTGAGCGACAACGTCATCCATTGTGGGCTCATGGTCCGCCGGGAATTCTATTTTACCCGCATCTTCGGTATATGAATATTCCGGAAAGTCAGAGATATTGCATTTTATATTGTCACCGGCGGCGATATTCGCACGTGCCAAGACCGCCTCGCCGCCACGGCCATCTGCGTTTATCGCGCGCATTTCAACAACAGCTATGCAGGTTTGGGCCCCACCACTGCCGGTGCCGGCCGTCGGTGTATCCCAGGCAAAGTCACCTTCGGGGTAAATGCGCGAACATGATTCCAATGTCCCCATGCCTACGCGACCAACCGTTTCACCCAACGCTATTCTTTTTGCCAAATCCGCATTTGCAACACGAACCGGCAGATTTACAATCGCACCGGTTGAATCTATGCCCGTTGTAACAGCGGCGTCCGCCATAAGGCCCGTGGGCGGCATCGAATTATCCTGAGTTTGCATGGACGCAGCCTGACCACCAACCGTCCCCATACGCAGTCCGTTTACCTGGCTGTAAGAGTCGGCATAGCTTCGCGATAGATTTCCGACACGCACGCCGGCCGACGCAGGCGCAGATGCCACAATTGCCGCAATCAATGCATAATACGAAAAAATCGATTTTTGTTTCATTCTCTCTGCCCGGTTTTATTTATAAATGGGCCGCGGCACTTCCCTGTTGTGCACGGCACATTATTATCTTGCCACTAGAACTGTAATCTTATGCGAACACCGACGTCAACCATGCCGATGCGCCCGCTTTCATACCAATTCGTATAGTGGAAAACACTATCGTATGGAGCCGGTTCTTCACCCCCGGCGCCATTGCCCAGCCATTCCGTTTGGGATACGATAATACTGCCCGAAGTTTTTACCTTGCCCAGGTTGGCATAACGCGCAAAGAAATCCAGTTTTAGACCATTGTCCAGCTCTGTTGTAACACCGCCTTCAAGCATAAACGCAAACTGTTCCTCGGTACCGCCATTGTGATATGCGTAAATATCGGAAATACCGGTTAACTCGCCAGCGCCGGCATAGGCCGGTTCTTTCTCGGAATAAAACGTGTTGTCATATACCACATAGTCGGCAATCGTATTCAAAGAAATACCGACACCGGCACCGATATAGGGACGCAACATACCGCCGGCGATATAGCCGGTAAAGCTGTCTATATTATAATAAACATTCAACATAGTCGCATTTGCCGTGATGGCACCGCCATCGACAGTTGCCTCAACATAACCGCCGGCCCCATTAGAGGACTCGACCCGACCCGGATATTCCAAACCGGAATAACGCAAATAAGAGAAGTCAATACGAATATCATTGTTAATCGCCGCACCAACGGATAGCTGTAAAGGAATTACCGTATCCGTGTCAAAATCGGCGTCTTTGAATGCCCCGGGGACAAAGAACGCATTCTGTTCACCGGTATAGTCCGCATGCATACTGCCCATTATTGATGCGGAATAGGCAACGGATACACCGATATAAAGCCCGCTGTCCGCCAGACGGTCATAATCGGCCGGCTGATAATACTGGCGTCCAGCCGTGCTGGCCGTACTGCCGACACGGGGTAGCGCACCGGTTATACGCGTAGGATTAGCAGCGGTTGTATTATTATTCTGAACCGCCACAACCTGGGTGTTCGCGGGCAGCTGAACCGAATTACCCGGTAAATATACGATTCCACCCTGGGCATTGGTTGCCTGATACGCCTGATGTGCGGGATACGCAGCCACGGCGGCGCCGTGCGCCCCCAATAAAAAGCCGAACAATGCGGCGGGAAAGCCGATTTTTTTCATAATATGTCTCTATTCCTTTGTGATGTATTATACCACAAAAAGAGTTAATCGCAAAATATTAAAAAGGGCCCCTGGCGGGGGCCCAATGTGTCCAATATTTGTTGTTATTGTTCAATTTAGAACTTAAAGTTCACGCGAACACCCATTTCCGCCTTTACGTCCGTACCATTCTGGGAACGTTCGTGTGCGTTGTCGAATGTATATTCACCATATACCGCAACCTGGGCATGGTCTGTGAACTGGTGCGCAACAGATAAACCGACGATATACGCATCAAAACCATCGTTCATATCAGACAATTTGTCTTCCAGCGCAGCCTTTACCGCGGCCAATTCCGGAGAAACTTTGGTCGTGATTTTTTCTATACCCTGGTCGGCATGATGTTCATAACGGAACCAAGCACCGGTCGACCATTTTGAGGTCCACTGATAAAACGCGTTCAGGCCGGCGTTAACCTCTGTTGTGGATTTGAATTCCGCCGCAACCTCGGCCGGCGCACCCATTGATGCCAAAACCAAAGCCGTTGAATAACCCGGCAAAATCGGAGCATTGCTGCCCGCGATGCGGATACGGCTGTTGTCATCACCAAATGTACGCAATACTTCGACAAACGCCGATGTAGTTAATTTATCCCAAACCTTACCAACCTTGGTACCGACATGGAATCCCCACATACCGTTGGAATAGTTGTCATAATCGATTACACCGGAGGCATTTAACAAAGAATTGCCCAAGGCCAATTTGGCAGCCTGGTCCAAGGTCATTTGGCCCGCCATAACAGCCGGTGTCAATTGTGCCATTGTTGCCTGAGACGTAGCAGCATCACCGGCAATATTATACTGTCCGCGCATTTCACCAATGCCACCCAGATGCAGGTCACCATAAATATCCCATACAAAACCGTTGTACAGATTCAGCAAACGATATGTCAAGCCCAGACGACCGGCAGACAAACCAGTGCGCTGAATATCATCGTCGTGTGTGTACTGAACGGAAAAATGCGCCGCCAAGCGGTCGGTAATACCAATACCCATTTCTTCCTGAATACGGATAATCGGGAACTCGGTGGCACCATCGTGATGCTTGTCCTTGTGCGCTTCGGAATCGTCGGCCACTTTCAACATCAGGCCGTTCGACAATTTAGAATAGAACACGCGTGCACCCGGCATATACAACGGGTTTTCCATATTTGTGTTCAATGTGTTATACGGAACCGGAATGGTATCCGCGACCGCTGGCGTCGCCAGTATAGTGGTGGCCAAAGCCAGCTTTAAAGTTTTTTTCATCAGTATAACTCCTTGCTCTTTGATGAAATCCACAGCCCCCATTATTGGCAAGACCGGGGTCCATATCCACACCCGCCCATTCTTGGCAACAGGTGCGTTTTTTTGACACGAACAGGAATATGTTGACACCCAATGGGAATAAAGTCAAAAGAAAGATTTCCTTGACAAAGGCCTTGAAAAGACCTATGCCCCGCCCTATATATAATATGAATGGGCAAAGAGGTGACAAAATGAATGCGGATTTACAAAATAATATGGCAATATTAATGGGCGAGACAGGCCGACAGAATTCCCCACAGCTGAGCGCGGAGACCAAACAAAAACTGTCAAATGCGTACTTTGATTTATTCTTTGGCTTGGCGGGCGCAAACTGGGGCAGAGCCGACAAAACACTGGGGGCCGCATGGTACGAGGCCTTGTCACAAATAAAAGCAATGATTGCCGCAAAAGACAAATCCAACCCGGCCGCAATGTACTTAAATCAAATATTTGCCGCACATAACGCCAAATGGTCCCAGATTATCATGACAAACCCAAACAGTGATAAAAAATTGGAAATCGACTCCCAAGACCGCAAAAAGTGGTCGGCGGATTGCGCCAAGAAAATAGGCGACGCGATGGGCGCAATAAATTCGACAGTGGCACAATATAAGCAAAAAGACATGCCCCGCCAAGCGACAAATCCACTGTCACAGCAGCAGATTCAGAAAAAAATACTGATGTTTATGGCAGCCCAGAAAAATATAAAATCCGCATAAAAAAAGCGCCGAATGGCGCTTTTCTTTACGGCAAAGTCAAATCCGGAATAATTGGATTAAGCTCCGAATCCCGAGAATAATAACAAGGCTCTGTATAATCATAATTACCGGTTGTATCCGCACCTTCGTTTACAAAACATTGTGTTATCCCAATACTGCCCGCATTACTGCCGCCCAAAAATCCGCCATCATTGGGGCATCTGGTGCAATTTGAAGCACTGATGCCACTGCCATAATATCCGGCCTTGCAACGATAACTGTTCGTCGCCTTGCATGTGCCGCAATCACAGCTGCGCTTGACCATAACCTCTCTTCTAGTGTCATAAGATGTCCACGTAGTATCACTGACGCAATCATCGCATGGGGGACAACATACGTTTATAGTTGGCCGATTGCTAACATTGGAACAAGCATCGACTGCCTTTGTTGACAGGGTATATCCCGACGGACATGATGTACAAGAATTGTATACTTGCCAAATACCAATATGCCCCGCGCTGCTCTTTTCGCGGTAGCAGACTTTATTTCCAGCCTTACACGCATCCTTTGTAATCGACGACCCTTCACTTATACATAAGGATGCATTTCTAGATTCACATGTATAAGTTGCCGCCACGCCAGCCGAGTCCCCGGCAAAAATATTTACAGCAAAGAATGCAGACATTACAAAAATTCTGAAATTCATAGTTTGTTTTCTCCCTTTTTGGCTATAAAAATCGTGGCCACCAAATTTTTGGAGGCCGGGGAGTTAGCAAATCTATCGTTGAAAGATTCCGTTGTTTTCAATATATGACAAACGGCCCCCCGACCAAGTCAGGGAAAACATCGGCGCGAAAAAGCACCGAAACATCAGATTAACGATGCTTTCCGCACCGCAACGATAAGGCTTGCTACAGCCCCGAATACGCACTGCTGCGCATTCATGTAGGATTATAAATCACTTTTAAAATTTTTACAAACAAAAAACCGCAGATACTCCTGCGGTCACCGGCGTGCAAATTTACCCCCGTATAAATCCCACAAATATTTAAACTGGTTCGTAAATTCTTTGTTTTGTTCCGGAAAAAACATACAGTTTTCCGCATTTGATTTCGTCGCAGACGATGTCCAGTTGTACGAGCCCGTCTCTATATCACGCCTGTCAAATATCGCAAATTTATTATGCATGATTTTATGCCGTTTATTCAGCACAACCGGAATACCGGCGTCCTGAAT
>JAIDLK010000059.1 GCA_029051085.1 Alphaproteobacteria bacterium
TTGCCGGCCTTTTTATTAAATATATTTCGGCAGTGCAATAAAGTCCGCACGTCACCGTAATAACATATCGGCACTTAGTATGTCGCGACTGTTGGGCGTGGATACGGCAACATTGCACATGTATGAAAGCGGTAACGATTTAATACCGCGCGGTGTTCTGCGGCAGGTATTTACACTGGCGGTGATGGCGCATGCGGCAACGGAAAACAACTAAAAACACCGGCAAATGCCGGTGTTTTTATTCAAACAATCACTATAACTCAACAGACTGTTATTATTTAACAGTTGTTGTTGCATTACGATTCCATTTCCATACGGATTCGCCGCTGCCCTGAACCAACGGACGTTCCTTGCCATAGGAAATTGTGGAAATACGTTTTGCATCGATGCCGTCTTTGACGATGACTTCCTTAGCGGCGTTTGCACGACGTGCACCCAATGCCAAGTTGTAGTCTGTGGAACCACGTTCGTCGCAGTTACCGGCAATCTGAATCTTAACATCACCATGATTCTTCATGTACAGAGCCTGACCCAGCAGGTTGTTTTTCGCTTCTTCGGAAATTTCCGAGGAATTGAACGCAAAGAATACACGCTGATCATTCAAATCGGCCGGTTCTGTGATTTTAGAAGAACCACCGCAAGCAGCCAACAAGCCTGCAACGCCCGCCAGCATAGCAAAGTTTTTAATTTTCATGAAAATACTCCCTTGAGTTTCTGTTGCTCGTGGTTTAGTCTATAATAAAACATTCGAAAAATCAAGGAAAAACACATGTACAACGATGCCTTGCGTGATTTGGATTTGGCAGGAGTACGATGGGAAATCACTGAATTACCCACCGCCACGGCGGCGGCCTTGGCCGCGGCAGAGCGCGAAGCGGCGGCAAATGCACCAACAGGCCCGACAACCGCCGCAGATGATATTCAGATTCCGGACAGTGCACGAACCCCGGTTTATTCATCCGGGCCTGTGGTTGTTCCGCGCATTGCGCCAATATCTGTTGAGACAGCTGCCGCGGCGGCCGCACGACCGACAGATACGGATGCAATGCTGCGTATGATATCAGAGTTTAACCATCCGCTGCGCGCAATGGCACACAACACCGTTTTGCCGCATGTGGCGCCGAATTCAAACGGATTACTGATTATAACGGATATTCCGGGCGCAGATGATGACGCCGCGGGCAAGATTCTGACCGGCGGAGCAGGGGATTTACTGGATAAAATGATTGCCGCAATCGGAATGTCACGCGACAATGTATCCATTATGCCTGTGCTGTTCTGGCGAACACCGGGGGGCAGGGCACCAACACGCGGAGAGCTTGATTTGGCACGACCGTTTGTAAATCGAATGATAGAGCTGATAAAACCGCGTGTTATAATAACTATGGGTACATTGGCGGCAACGGAAATAGCACATGTTGATTTGGCAAAGAATCATGGTATCGCCCAGGAAATTGACGGCCGCATTGTTATGCCGATATTCCATCCGAATTATCTGCTGTTGAAACCGGCGGCAAAACGCGACGCGTGGAACGCACTGCAGGCCGTTCAAAATATGTTGAAAAGTGCCTAAAAATAAATAATAATCTTAGATGTATCAATAAAAGGAGCATACCATTAGACCACCATTTAACCGTGATGCGCGCCGCGATATGGGCCCGCGTATGAATAATCGGATTTTTGCAAAATCAGTTCAGGTAATCAGTGATTCCGGCCAAAACCTTGGTGTTATGCCAACGGCCCAGGCATTGGCCATGGCGGCGGATGCCGGAATGGATTTGGTTGAAATCAATGCCAATAATACTCCGCCGATTGTAAAAATCATGGATTATGGCAAATTTAAATACGACCAGAAAAAGCGTGCGAACGAGGCCCGTAAAAACCAGAAAACGGTTGAAATGAAGGAAGTATGGGTAAAGCCTTTTATCGAAGAAAATGATTTGAATATCAAAATGAAAAAGGTTTTTGAATTCCTGGACGGTGGAAACAAGGTAAAAATAGCCGTTATGACGCGCGGTTCAAAAAAAGTATTGGCACGCGGCAAGGATGCGGTACCGGAACTATTTGCACGTATACTGGAAATCATTGGTGAACGCGGTACACTGGAAAGCAAATCAAAGCCGGATGAACGCACAAAATCAATAATTGTTGCACCGAGCAAAGCAAAATAAGAAAAACGCCCGAACGGGCGTTTTTTATCGCTGGTTGAAGCGCCAGCCCTCAAGCAGGCGTGCACGAGTCTCTTCATGCCAGGCGGCCTTTATCAAATCGGCACGAGTATGTATCAAAGACTTTGGTCCAAGCATCGTTTTCCATTTGGTGGAAATTTTACGACCCGAATTTTCGCCAAGAGTCACACGGCCCGCACTGTCAAATGCAACCAGTACCCCACTTTCACATATAAATTTAAACTGTGGAAATTCCGTTTCCTTTGCCCAATCCATATTTTGTGCACGACCACTGTTAAACAGGGCGCCTTTTGATTGAGTCAATAACAACTTACCACCGACAAGAACCGCAGGCCGCATATTTTCCGGAGTGCCAATCCATACTTCTTCTGCTGATACTTTCTCTGATTTTATGCGCTCAATCAATGCGGGAAACATATCAACATGATTTTCAAAACCGGTGGTATTAACCTGAATCTGTCGGTCGGCCAGACCGGCTATAAGCCGCGCGTTATTTTCCAGCGCGTCTTTATGATACCGGTCCAGCGACAGTGATAGGTGCAGTGCATAGGGTTTGTGATTGACAGAAATAGTATTTAAGTCAGATAAAATCCGGGGAGCAAGTTCACCACGAATCCAAGCCGCGTTGGTCTTTATATCGGTACCGATGCCCAAATCCAAACTTTTATTAAGCAATGCAGGAACATAGTCGGTCATCCCAACACGGTATGCCGACGTAATTTCACCACCCGTAAACACAACATTATTTGAAAATGCGGAATCGGCCTTTGCCTGCTTCAAATAATTGAAAATTATATCGGTCGGTATAAACGTCCGCGGATTGTGCGGGCCTGAATTTTCGCAACAATGCGGACATTGCAAATCACAATAATTTGTTGTCTTAAACACCAACACATACTGCGTATGACGGAGTATATTCCCCACAGGAAAATGACGATCACGCCAGTTTAAATATTTATGCATAATTGACATTGGTATAAAATTCATGTGCTACCTTTTTTGGCAAAAGATAGCACAAAATTTATTTATGTCAATTTTTTGTTTTACTCGTAGCGCAGGCTGTCAATCGGGTTCAGCTTCGCCGCCTTTAGCGCGGGCATAACACCGGATGCAAGCCCCACGATTACGGCAACAGATACGGACAACAATACAGGCCACGCCGAAAAAGGCACGTTATAGCCCAAGATAAAGCGCCCGACGCCCTGGGACAGGCCGACACCCAACAACAATCCGGCCATGGAACCGATAAATGATATGAAGATGGATTCAGACAAAAACTGGGTTATAATCTGGCCTTCGCGGGCACCGATGGCTTTACGAACACCGATTTCACGCGTACGTTCGGCCACGGATACCAGCATCATGTTCATAATGCCAATCGACCCCACCAACAGAGACACCGCCGCAATCGCAATTAGCAGCATTTTCATATACCCTGTAACCGTACTCATGGTTTCCATTACCTGTTTCATATCCATTATTTGGAAATCGTCGGCTGCATCGTCTTTAAGCTTGTGACGATCACGGAGCAGGGCGGTTATCTGGTTTGTAACAATAGTATTGTCCGCATCGGGATACAGTTTCAGCGCAATCATACTGACCGCATTTGGAAAGCGGCTGCCCTGGACGCGCTTTTTCAACGTTGTAATCGGAACAATCAGCATATCGTCCTGGGACCCCATGGCAGAATCACCCTTGGCCTTGGTTACACCGATAATTACAAAAGGAGTATTCTGAACGCGAATTACCTGACCGATTGGGTCATCAGGCATTTCCAGTTCTTTGGCCGTTGTGGGGCCGATTACGGCATACGTAGAGGCATTACGAACCGCCGCCTGGTCAAAAAAAGTTCCCTTTTCAATTTCAATGTTTTGAACGGTTGTATAATCGGGATATGCACCGACCAGCGATGCCGCCCAGTTTTTGTTACCGTAAACCAATTGGGCCGCACTTTGCTGAACCGGGGTCACCGCCATAACATCGGGCAGTTTTCCGATAAATTCCGCATCGTCAATCGTCAATGTCTGGCGATTACCGGTACGAACACCACCTGTCTGGGCCGCACCGGCACGAATCATAATGGTATTCGTCCCAAGGGCGGAGAACTGGTCCGTTATTTGCTTTTCAACCGTTTCACCCACGGCAACCATGATAACAACCGCCATAACACCGATTACAATACCCAGCACCGTCAAAAACGAGCGCATTTTATTTCCCGACACCGACAGCCACGATTCCTTTAAAATATCGTTAAATGTCATTTCTTGCGTCCTTTGGCTTCCGATTTTATCAATTCCGCTTCCGTTTTCGGGACCGGCCCGTCATAGTTTATATGACCGTCCCGGATATGAATTAAACGGTCGGCATATTTTGCAATATCAAATTCATGGGTAATCATTACGATTGTTATTCCCAAATCCTTGTTTAATTGCTTAAAGAACTTTAAAATTTCATTACCCATTTTACTGTCAAGGGCACCGGTCGGCTCGTCCGCCAGAATCAGCTTCGGATCACCCGCCAATGCACGTGCAATGGCAACACGCTGTTTCATACCCCCCGAAAGCTGGGTCGGCAGATAGCTTTCGAATTTTTCCAGCCCAACACGACGCAACATTTCGCGCGCGCGACGCACGCGCTCGGCCATGGGCAGACCGCGATACATCAACGGCAGCATAACATTATCGATAACAGTGCGCTTTGACAGCAGATTAAACTGCTGAAAAACGAAACCGATGTATTCATTACGAATAACGGCCAATTCGTCCGGTTTCAGATTTGTAATATTTCGGCCATACAACTCATACGTTCCCGTAGAGGGCGTATCCAACGCGCCGATTATATTCATGCACGTCGATTTACCAGACCCCGACGGCCCCATAATCGCAACAAACTCACCGGCATGAACTTTAAAGTTTATGTCAAAGAGAACCTGCTGTTCGCCACCGATTTCCAGAGGAAAGCTTTTTGTTATATCTTTGAGAGATATTATTATCTCCGGCTTGCTGCCGGCTGCGTGTGATTTTTTCATTTTATAAGCCCCCATTACATCGGGCCGCCGGGACCGCCGCGACGCTGCTGTTTATTGCCGCTTGTATTTGAGGTCTGACCTGTCTTGCCTACAACGACACGGTCACCGGCAACAATTCCATCAGATATAATTTCCGTCTCTGTTGCGGTTACCAGCCCCTTTTCATAAGGAACCAGGCTGATTTCATCACCACGCTTTATCGCCAGATGTGTTTTCGGGGTCGCTTCACCGGCATTTTCAACAATGCCTTCAAACGAACGCAGTAAAAGAGCCGCATTCTGTACCTTCCATATATCATTCTTTTCGGAAACGATGATTGTTACAAATGCGGTCATACCAGGCATTAAGCGCAAATCAGTGTTATCAACATCAATTACAACGGTATAAACAACAACGTTTGATGTTGTTGTAGGCGACAGACGAATCTGGCGAACAACACCCTCGAATGTCTGGGTCGGATACGCATCAACGGTAAATGTTACCGCCTGGCCTTCTTTGATAACGCCGATATCGGCCTCGGATACGGATGTTTCAATCTGCATACGTGTCAGGTCTTCGGCAATTTCGAACAAATCCGGGGTCTGGAAAGAGGCGGCAACAGTCTGCCCCTTGTCAACTTTGCGGGAAATAACAGTTCCGTCAACGGGCGATGTAATCGTTGCATAGCCCAGATTTGTTACCGCACGCTCATACTGGGACTGCATACGTGCAACAGACTGTTCGGCCTGTTCGTATGCGGTCTGGGACTGTTCCATTTCAGCACGTGCGATATATCCGTCGTTATAAAGTGTTTTGTTACGTGTATATTCGCTTTTTGCATAGTTACGCTGTGATTCCGCGGATATAAGGGCGGCCTTGGCCTCATCTACGGATGCCTGCAGAACAGACGGTTCGATTGTCAGCAGTAAATCACCCTTTTTAACCTTGGAGTTATAATCGACATACAGCGCATCAATCGTCCCCGATACCTGGGAGCCGACACTGACGGTGTTTACGGGCTGAATCTCGCCGGTGGCGGATACAACCTGGCGCAGGTTACCACGCCCGATTTGCAATGTTACAAACTCAGACTTTTTAGACCCGCCGCGACCAAATATCAGCATCAGTACGACAACTACGGCGGCCAGAATCAAAAACCACCATTTTTTGCGCCAAATCCACTTAAAAACAGATTTAATTTTGTTTTTCATTGTTTTTCTCCCTCTCTTTATCCAGTTCGGCCTTTATATCACCGATTGCCAATGCAACCGCAGCGCGTGATGTAAACAGGTCATATTTCGCGGCATTATGCTGTTTCTGTGCATCAACCAGTTCTGACTGAGCGGTTTGCCAGTCAAGCATGGTGGCACGACCAACCTTGTACATTCCGGCGGTAACCTTTTCGCTTTCTGTCGCCGATTCCAGCAGTGTTTTTGTCTGGGTCAGCACTTTTTGCGCCGTTTTATAATTCTGATATGCGGTAAATATATCCAAAATCGCATTATCTGCGGCGGCGCGCTCGGCTTCTTTTGCACGGTCATAGTTGGCTTCGGCACTGCGTACACCGTAATAGTTTGCAAATCCTGCAAATATCGGCATTGATGCGCGTATACCGACACTGCCCGTGACCTTATAGCTGTCGTTGGCGAACGAATTCCATTCCGTGTCATTCCAGCTAAGCGTTCCGGTGGCCGAAATACTCGGCAGATTTTTTAAGAACGCGCTGTTGCGGCGATGCCATGCGGCATCCTTGTTCGCGGTTGCACGCAACAGGTCGGGTCGTGATTTACGCGCAGCCTCTATCAGTTCATCAACCGTCTTGTTTTCCGTATCACGACCAAATTCAGACGGCATGTCCATAATTTCTATGTTCTGGTCCGCCGGAAAAGACAGGCGTGACAACAGATTCCCCTTGGCAATTTCACGGTTGTTTTTTGCACGTTCCAGCGCAACATCACGACTGGCCAGCGTTGTATCAGCCTTTAGCACATCGGCCTTGGCGACCGAGCCCGCCTTGTATTTCTTTTGCGCCATGTCGCGGGCGCTTTGTGCAACCTCACGCAGTTTTTCCGCTGATATAACGTCTGCATCCGCGTTTAACAATGCATAATATGCACCGATGACACCATATACATAGTTCTGGACGCTTTCGTCATAATCAAAGCCGGTTGCACGCCATGTGGCCGCCAATGTATTCAAATCGGCCAAACGTTTGCCAAAATCGAATATCAGATACGAAGCGGACAACGACGCCCCGTAATTCCAATCCCCCCAGTCTTTGTTTCTGTAATCGATGCCTGCACTGACCCCGCCGTTTACACTTGGCAGATAGTTTGCATAGCCCGCATTTTTTGCAAAGCGCGCCGATTCGGCCGCCAGATATGCGGATGTGGTCTGTGGATTACGACACAGCCCCAATTCTATAACCTCTTGCAGGGACATCGGGCCGTCCGGCACCGTTTGGCGGTTCAAACAATCGTTTGCAGCCCACGCCGAAAAAGGCATTACGCATGCCAATAAAAATATCTTTTTCATGTAATTGACTCTCTTCCTGGATGGCATTATATCACAAAATGATAAAATCACGAAATTTTATGTTGAATTAGAATTTTTTTTTGCCTAGTATGGTGGCACGTGGCCTGGTGGCAGAGTGGTTATGCAGAGGACTGCAAATCCTTGTATGCCGGTTCGATTCCGACCCAGGCCTCCAAAAATAAAAAAACACCGGGAAAACCCGGTGTTTTTTATTCTTCATCCGATTTTATTTCGGCATCTTTTTTCGATGCGTCGGATTTTAAGTATTCTTCCAACCAGTGATTGTCGAATTTCAATTTCCGCACATCGCCGTTGTTTAGCAGTTTACGCTGTAACGGGATGGTTGTCTTTACCCCTTCGATAACGAATTCATCCAGCGCACGCTGGGCACGCATGATGCATGCGGCGCGTGATTGTGCGTGAACAATCAGTTTCGCAATCATCGAATCGTATGTAGGTGGAATCGTATAACCGGTATAAACCGCACTGTCCACGCGAACCCCCAGACCACCCGACGGCGCATACAGCGTTATCTTGCCCGGATTCGGTGTAAAGTTTTCCGGGTCTTCGGCATTGATACGGAATTCAATCGCATGACCATGCGGAACAACATTCGACTGGCTATATCCAAGTTTTTCACCGGCCGCAACGCGAATCTGTTCGCGAACCAAGTCAACACCGTACACCATTTCGGTCACAGGGTGTTCCACCTGAAGACGCGTGTTCATTTCAAGGAAATAGAATTTACCGTCTTCGAACATGAATTCAAACGTTCCGGCGTTGGTATAACCCATCTTTTTCGCCGCCGTTTTACAAATTTCAATCATGTCGTCGCGCTGTTTCTGGGTTAATGCCGCGGCCGGGCACTCTTCCATAACCTTTTGGTTTTTACGCTGCAGACTGCAGTCGCGTTCACCAAAAATCACGACATTGCCATGCTTGTCACCCAGCACCTGAAATTCTATATGACGCGGATGCAGCAACAGTTTTTCCATATACAGCGTATCGTCACCAAAGCCGGACTTTGCCTCTTGCTTGGTAATCTGGAACGCCTCTGCCATTTCGGCCGCGCTGTGTACCGGGCGCATGCCGCGACCACCACCACCGGCCGACGCTTTTAACATTACCGGATATCCGATTTTTTCACCCCATTCCAGTGCAGACTCCAAAGAATCTACCGACCCTTCGGAACCGGGAACCACCGGCAGGCCGCATTCAATCGCCGTACGCTTGGCATTGACCTTGTCGCCCATTTTTTCAATCATATCGGCGTCGGGGCCAATCCAAATCAGACCATGCTGGGCCACTTTGCGTGCAAAATCCGCACGTTCAGATAAAAATCCGTATCCGGGATGAATTGCATCTGCATTCGTTAACAATGCCGCCGTTAATATCGCAGACTCGTTCAAATAAGAATCACGCGACGGCCCGGGGCCAATGCATACGGATTCATCGGCCAGCTGCACATGCATTGCGTTTTTATCAACAGTTGAATATACCGCGACGGTTCGTATGCCCATGTCGCGGCATGCGCGAATTATACGCAGGGCAATTTCCCCGCGATTCGCGATTAAAACTTTCTTTATCTGTGACATGGCTTTTATTATTCGATTACAATCAGCGGCTGGTCAAATTCAACGGCCGCGCCGTCGGTAACCAGAATTTCCTTAACCACACCGTCTTTGTCGGATTTTATCGGGTTAAAGGTCTTCATCGCCTCAACCAATGCAACGGTATCGCCAGCCTTTATCTGGGCGCCGACTGATGTAAACGGTTTGGCACCCGGCTCCGGTGCAAGGTATGCAACACCCACCATCGGCGATTTCAGTGCATATCCCGAAACTGTGTTTTCACGCGGTTCGCTGTTTGTCTGTTTTGATTCCTGGGCGACCGGGAAGTTCGGCATGGCAACCGTGGTTGCCGCCTGTTGTTTTGATAAATGAATGTGCTTGCGATAAACGCCGAACAAGAACTGACGTTCCAGGTCCAGCTCCGTAATACCCATGTCATCCATTATCTTAGACATGTTTTCTACGTTTGCACGAAAAGACATTTTAAAATCCTTATGGTTTTGTTTTTATCTTGGTGGAATTTTACCACAAACAATAAACTTGTCAAGGCACCGGGTCATACCCGCAGCCACCACCCGGTCTGCACCGGCAAATACGACGCATTCCCATGATGGCCCCACGAAAAAAGCCATAGCGTTCTATCGCGATGCGGGTGTATTCACTGCACGACGGGGTAAAGCGGCATGCCGCACGCCCACCGATAACCGGCGAAATGTATTTTTGATAAATGCAAATAAGTCCAATCGCTATCCTAGACATCAAGCTTGCTTAAATAACGCAGTGCTTTTTTCATCGCCACGCGACCATCCGTACGAGAGGCCTTTAAAATATCGCGACGAACAATAAATATGTAATCGCGGTCGGGACGCATCCACTTTTCATTATATGCAATCCAATCACGCAATAAACGCTTGGCACGATTACGGTCAACGGCATGCTTAAACATGCGCTTGGTCACAACCAGACCATACTGGGGGTCATCGGGCAAACGCGCCGCACGCATGCGGATAAGAAAATACGAACTGCGCGCCGTTTCATCGGTTGGTGCCATTAAAAAATGCTGATGCTGCTTTATTGTGTTTCTCATGGCGCCAATATTACCACAATATACAAATAGTCAAATAAAAAAGCACAAAATTTCCTTTGGCCCCGCTTGATTTTTTATCCGCTACGCTTTATAGTGCAAAAAAAATCATTATTTTGGGGGCAAATATGTACAATTGGCTGATGAAGTTCTTTTCCGCCGACATGGCGATAGATTTGGGCACGGCAAATACTCTTATATATGTAAAAGGGCGCGGTATTGTTTTAAACGAACCGTCTGTTGTGGCGGTGGCTGAAAACCGCCTGCTGGGGCGCAAGGAAATATTGGCCGTCGGGACCGAGGCAAAGCAGATGTTCGGACGTACACCGGGCTCTATTACCGCGGTGCGCCCGTTGCGCGATGGTGTTATCGCCGACTTTGAGGTTGCCGAAGAAATGATTAAATATTTCATCCGCAAGGTTCATCACAGAAGTCCCTTGGCCGCACCATTGATTATCATATGCGTGCCATCATGCGCAACACAGGTGGAACGCCGCGCCATTCAAGAAGCGGCCGACGCCGCCGGTGCACGCAAGGTATATATTGTCGAAGAATCAACCGCCGCCGCAATTGGCGCAGGTCTGCCGGTGGATAAACCGGTGGGTTCCATGGTTCTGGATATCGGCGGCGGCACGACCGAGGTTGCGGTTATGTCACTGGGCGGCATCGTTTATTCAAATGCGGTCCGCACGGCCGGCGACCAGATGGATACCGACATCATCGATTTCGTTCGCAAGAATAAAAACCTGTTAATCGGTGAAAATACCGCCGAAGAAATCAAAAAGAAAATCGGAAACGCCATATCCCCAAAGGACAAGGCAAATGAACTGACCATGAAAATAAAAGGGCGCGATTTGCTGTCCGGTACTCCGCGCGAAACCGTTATCACAGAATCCCAAATTGCGTCTGCACTGGCCCAGACGGTGACAAAAATCGTGGACACCGTGCGCCAGGCACTGGAATTAACACCGCCGGAACTATCGGCCGACATTGCGGATTTGGGTATCGCAATGACAGGCGGTGGTTCCATGCTGCGCGGCTTGGATGCGGCGATACGCGCGTCAACAGGCCTGCCGACATTCTTGGTCGACAATCCGCTGGCATGTGTTGCATGCGGGTCCGGCAAAATGCTTAGCAGTCTGGACAAAAGCAAGCATATCTTGCAAACAATGTATTAAAGACACGGGGCCGGAATTACCGGCCTCTTGTTTTTTTCAAAAAATATTTGTAATATCGGGCCGATGATAGAAAGGCTGACCCTGACCGATTTTAGAAATCATGCCGGCGCGCGTATCAATACGCGCGGGCGGCGCAACATTATCATAACGGGTCCGAACGGCGCTGGAAAAACCGCCGTTTTAGAGGCTGTATCAATGCTGGCCGGGGACCGCGGCATGCGTGGCGCGGCAATGTCCGATATAGCACGGTTCGGCTCTGCCGGATTTTCCACACACGCCGTATTGCGTGATGATACAGAGATTGCAATCACATATTCGATGGGCGATGCAAACCGACGCGCACGAATTGACGGGGATGTGGCGCGCCTGCCGGATTTGGCGACACGACTGCGTGTGGTTTGGATTACCCCGCGCGAAGACCGCCTGTTTGTTGATGCGGCCGCCGAACGGCGCGCGTTTTTTGACCGTTTGGCCGGGGCTTTTGACGGACACCATTCCGGACGCGTGGCGCGTTTTTCAAAATTGATGTCCGAACGTGCGGCGGCATTAAAAAGCGGCGGTAACCCGCACTGGATGGATGCACTGGACACTCAGATTGCCGCCGCGGCGGTTGCAATCGCCGCCGCACGCATTCAATACGCGGGCGAGGTTAATTATTTCCTGGAAACCGCGGCGGTATCCGTATCCGGCATGGTTGAGGGCATGGTTTTGGACAATGCCCCGGGGGCCGAGAACAAATATCTGGCATACCTGCGCGAAAATAGAAGTTTGCAGGGCGACAAGATGATTCTGGACGGACCGCATAAATCTGATTTCGGTGTGTTTAACAATGCGCTGGGACTGCCTGCGCATTTGACCAGCACGGGCCAGCAAAAATCCGTTTTATTGGATTTGATTTTGGCGCATGCACGTCTGATGCATGCAAAAACATCCATGCAGCCGATAATATTACTGGACGAGGCCGCGGCACACCTGGATGCGGCGGCGCGGGCAAAACTGTTCGCCGCACTGACGGCGGCCGATGCCCAGGTGTGGGCAACCGGACTGGACGCCGCAGTGTTCTCAGATATCGGCGATGCGGCATTTGTTGCTTGCGCCAATGGTGAAATAAATAATATACTGGTTCAATAGGATTGTGTGAAACATGAGCAAGATAGACTATCAAACTTTATTGGACAATGCGTTAAAGACTGTCGTCAAAGACGCGCTGACCCACGCCCAGATTAACGGTCTGGGGGATGGGACGCATTTTTTTATAACGTTTAAAACACGTGACGCGGGTGTGGTGTTGCCTGATTTCCTGCGTATACGATATCCCGATATAATGACAATTGTATTACAGTATTCCTATAACAATCTGCATGTATCGGACAAGGAGTTCGGGGTTCAGCTAACATTTGACGGACGGCCGTTTTTTATACGCGTGCCGTTTTCCGCACTGGTGGAATTCAAGGACCCATCCGTTGATTTCATGTTGTCTTTCCACCCAAAGGCACAACCTTCGGCCGATAACGACATGGAATTACCGCTTGAGGAAAAACCGGGAACCGTTGCAGACCCGGGCCGGGTGGTATCACTGGATGAATTTAGAAAAAACAGGAACAAGTGATGGGGCTTAAACAGACCGCGGCAAATATTGTCTGTGGATTTATACCCGACAAAAAAACACGCCACCGCGTACGCACGCGCCTGAATTACAATATCAATCAATATATCGATTACGCGCGGCGTGACGCCGGGCGTCCGAACGCACGCGTTCGGACTTATTCGGGCCATGGCGGAATGAAAAAGATTATCGTCGTTTTGGACGATGAAATAGGGTACAAATTTCCTTTGGTCGCCGCACGCGCAGATACGCCACGCAAAGAAAAAATGTTTGCAGACGCGTTTCGAGACATATCGCCTGTACGCATTCCCAAGATGGAGCTGCGCCATTTTAATGGAATGGACGTTTTAAAATACGATTTCTTTCCGGGAAAGACACTGGCCGATTTGGATACGGATACAATATTGCGTCACGAAGATAAAATTGCAGCCCAACTGGCCGCATTTCTGTTCGAAATAGGGCGCTCGGACCCTGAATCAATACGCCATTTAAAGCCGGCCGGGGCCAAGCCTGAAATGTTTTACGGTTGGTGCCATAACGATATCGGGGGAAACTTTGCCATAAACCCCGAGACCGGCGATATCGTAACATTTATCGACTGGGAAAGCGCCGCCTTTTGCGATATGCATACGGATTTAATGGCGGCATTGAAATTCTTGAACAAGCGCGGCGCGGGCAGTCTGATTATGAAAACAGTCTTTGAATATATCCGTCTGTATCAGGCGGCGAACGAATAAGCGGGAAATCCCGCTTATTTTATTTGCATTGGTCCAAATATAATCTATAATTAACGTGTGCGGGGTTGAAAATTATTCTTTTGTGCGCTTGATGTAATACGAACGCAGAAACGAATGATTTTTCTCCGCATAAAAATCAACAATAACATGGAGAAAAAAATATGTTGTTTGGAATGTTTAACAAAGACGAAAAGGGCCAACAAGCCCAAAAATTAAACAACCCGATTGTGGTTGAAATTCCGTATGGCGATGAAACACTGCGTCTGGAAACAGGCCGCTTGGCAAAACAGGCGAACGGCGCTGTTTTGGCCACGATGGGCGGCACAATGGTTCTGGCGACAGTATGCGCTGAAAAATCCGCAGTAGAAGGTCAGGATTTCTTTCCGTTGACCGTTGACTATCAGGAAAAGTATGCATCGGCCGGACGCATTCCGGGCTCACGCGATCGCCGCGAGGGCAAGGCCAGCACCGCTGAAACACTTACCGCGCGTCTGATTGACCGTCCGATTCGCCCGCTGTTTCCGGAAACATTTAAGAACAAGGTTCAGATTATCGCACAGGTATTTTCATATGATAAAAAGAACCAGCCGGATATTCTGGCGATGATTGCGTCCAGCGCGGCGCTGGCGCTGTCGGGTGTTCCGTTCCAGGGCCCAATCGGCGCTGCACGTGTCGGCTATGCCGATGGTGCGTATGTATTGAACCCGTCACGCAAATTTACCGAAGATTCCGAAATGGATTTGGTTGTTGCGGCAACCAAGGACGGCGTGCTGATGGTTGAATCCGAAATCGGCGAACTGGATGAAGCAACAACCCTGGGTGCGGTAAAGTTCGGATTTGACGCACAACAGGCGGTTATCGCGGCAATTAACGAATTGGCTGAAAAAGCGGGTAAAGAACGCTGGGCGACACCGGAAAAGTCTGCGGAATATGTTGCGATGGAATCCGCGTTTGAAAAATTCGCCGGTGATATTGAAAGCGCACTGGCGATTAAGGAAAAGCTGGTTCGTCTGGATACGCTTGCCGAAATTCACACCGCGGCCAAGGCAGAGATTGCAGAACTGTTCCCGGAAACGGCGACCGCTGCATCCACGCTGGAATCATGGGCGGATGAAATTATTGAAAACATTACCGCACGTATTATGCGCGGCAATATTCTGGCGGGTAAACCGCGTATTGACGGCCGTGATACCAAGACGGTTCGCCCGATTGAAATCGAACTGGGCGTGTTGCCGCGTGCACACGGCAGTGCACTGTTCACACGTGGTGAAACACAGGCGCTGGTGTCGTTAACACTGGGTGGCGGCAAAGATGCACTGCCGATTGAAACACTGGATGGTTCCGAAGAAAAGGATTTCTTCCTGAACTATAATTTCCCGGGATATTCCGTCGGCGAATGCAAGGGTCTGAAATCCCCGTCACGCCGCGAACTGGGTCACGGTAATCTGGCATGGCGCGCACTGCATCCGATGGTGCCGACACGCGAACAGTTTGACTATGTAATCCGTGTTGTTTCTGATATCTTGGAATCAAATGGTTCTTCGTCCATGGCGACAACATGCGGCGCCACACTGGCCATGATGGATGGCGGTGTGCCGTTGACACGTCCGGTTGCCGGTATTGCAATGGGTCTGATTAAAGAAGGCGATGATTACGCCGTTCTGACAGACATTCTGGGTGATGAAGATCACCTGGGTGATATGGACTTTAAGGTAACCGGTACAGACCGTGGTATTACCGCGCTGCAGATGGATATCAAAATCACTTCCATTACCTTTGAAATCATGGAAAAGGCACTGGAACAGGCCAAGGCCGGTCGTATGCACATCCTGGGCAAAATCAATTCGGCGATTGCCGCCCCGCGCGAAAAAGTGTCCGAATATGCACCACAGATGTATATGATGAAAATCAACCCGGATAAAGTCCGCGAAGTTATCGGCAAAGGCGGCAGCGTGATTCAGGCATTAACACGTGAAACAAACACCAATATTGACCTGGAAGACGATGGCACCGTGAAAATCATGGCGGTTGCAAAAGAAGATGCGGATGAGGCAATCCGTCGCATCAAAGAAATCGTCGCCGAACCGGAAGTCGGTATGATTTACGCCGGCACAGTGTCCGGGGTCAAGGATTTCGGTCTGTTTGTAAAAATCATGAACGGATTTGAATCAATGGTTCATATTTCCGAAATTACCGGCAAGCGCTTGGAAAAAATCGCGGATGCCGGATACAAGGAAGGCGACAAGGTATATGTAAAATACCTGGGGGCGGATAAACGCGGCAAAACCCGTATGACAATGGTCGGCATTGACCAGACAACCGGGGCCGAGGCAGCCAAAGCCGAATAAATGACACCAATGCCGCCGGATTTTTCCGGCGGCAAAAAATACGGGGGATATAAAAATGGATATGGAATCATTTATGGAACAGGCCCGCGTTCTGCAGGATCGTGTATCCGCTGCGCAGGATTTGCTGGATAAAACAACTGTTCGCGGCATCTCTGAAAACGGTGCATGTATTGTTACAATGACCGGTAAATATGATTTGAAAGACTTTAAAATCAGCGAAGATTTGGTCGCGGCGGGCACCGATGCGGTTTCTGAGGCCGTGTCGGCCGCGTTTCGTGATGCCAAGGCCAAGGCGGACGCCACAATCGACAAGATTATGGGCGATGCAACGGCCGGTATGCCGATGCCGGAATAGGGCGTAAAAAACACATAAAAAACACCGGCAAATGCCGGTGTTTTTTATGCCAATACTTTTATTTCATGTGTTTGCGGATTATATACACGCGGTGTGCCGCCATATCCCATCATCGCATGATGTGATGGAATTAAAAATTCCGGCAGAGGTGAAGATTCACCCATCGCCATATATCCGGCCAAACGCGGGTCCTGCCATGCCTGTTGATGATCGGCTTCAATCGGGCGGTTGTAGTATCCTTGGAATATTACCAGCTGCTTTTTCTTGTCAAGTTTCATAATATCCATCGGCGTGTACAGTAATTCCTCGCTGGTGGATTCCTTGCCGTCCTTGTCGGTTTTAATTTTAATCTTATGACCCATCATTTCGGAAAAACGTTTTGCCGTATCGGGATCATTTTGGCGCAGAACTATCTTGGCCGCGGTTGTTGATATAATTGTCGCGGCGGCATCATTGCCGTATTTTTCCGCAATCTGGTGAATATCCTGGCCGATAATAAGGTATGATATCTTTTGACCACGTCCCAAATCAGGTCCTTGAATAACGGCCTGCAGCTTTTGCATTTTCGGCATTTCGTCCAACAGGAACAGTACCGGATACGGCCCCAGTTTATGACCATCATGAACCTGTTCCGGTGCATTTGCCAACAGATACGAAGACATTAGTTCAATAAATATTCCGGTAATCGGATTCAGCGCCTCGGCATCAACCATGTTAATGGAAAGGTACACCGTTACAGGCTTAATCTTGCCGTCACGTGGGTCAAGCAGACCACGCATATCGGAAAAGTGGAAATCAGAATGACTGGTACGATTACGAACCGCCGCATTACGGAATATCGCCAGCCCCTGCAGAGCCGTTGAAAATATAGAGCCTCGTTCCTTGTCCGGTGTATTGGCCAATTGTGTAAATTCCAAAATCGCACGATGGGAATAGGCATATTGACGCGCCTCATCAACGGCGGCCTGTAATAAATCCTTCATAGGATCGGCCATCATAACCATCTGGTCACCCTGGCGACGACGATTTTCCAAGTCTTGGGCAATACGTATCTGGGATGCATTAAGCCAGTCAAGAATCATTGACAACGATGCCTCTTTGCCGCGCCATGCATCCGGAATATTATCCCATGTGCCGATATGCACATAATTCATTGCGTTCAATTCACCTTTCTGCAGCATCGCATGCGCCGCATATGCATTGGGGTCATGTATCATTGAAAGATAATAATCACCCAATACCGCCGCATCTTCGGCATCAAACGTGCCGGATGCAATACGTGAATAAAAATAGTCGTCAGCCTTGGCACGTTCAACCTTGGATACAATGTAATGCACCATTCCAGACAATGCCGCACGACCGGCCAATGTCCAATGCGGATCAGCAGATGAACCGGTCGCATCCGGACATAAAACATTGCATATGGAATCAATGTACAAGTCACGCTGTTCTTGGTTAAAGGGTACATGTTCGGGCGAAAGCGGATTCCACGACGGATAATATATACCGCGTTCCGGGTCGTCTTGCCCGGCCCAATTCATAATAAACACCGGACCGATTGTAGAGCGGTATGCGCTGGATTGCTGTTTTAATTCCGGTTTCGGATCGTTAATAATCATCGATACCTGGGGACAGTCAAAAATAGTTGGCAGAACCACACCCTGGGTCTTACCGGTCCCGGGAGGCGCAACACATAACGCAGACAGGCATTCATCCATCATCAGCGGCTTTTTCTTAAAGTAGCCAAGTACCATCATAAAGCCCTTTAACAGGCCCATTTTTTCAATGTCTTCTTTTGTCGCCTTGTTTGAGGATTTTTCCGAAAATTTATCATTGCCATATGGATTAAATTCCTTAACCAATGTCGCATCGGCCAGGAAAAAGTATGCAATTACCGGCAAAATCGGCGCAATACATGGTAAATCGGGCCGGGAAACACAACGGATTATCCATTCCGGAATTTCCGCCACCACCGACAGCCCCAGCGTCGAGACCGCATTACCCAAATATATCCACATCCATCGCCAAGATGCGGGCGAAAAACCATATCGCCAGAAATGCTCGGCAATAAACGACAATCCGAATGCCAATGCACACGCCAGCCATATGCCAATAGCCCAGCGCAAAGACCAAAATATTGACGCAAAAGGTTTGCGCTCATGCTCTTTATATGCGCTGGACTTGAAAATATTGAGGCCTTTGGATGAACCGCCGGCCGATAAAATCTTGAACTTCTCTGCCATTGTGTTATGATTATATCAGAAAAAATACAAAATGAAAAACATTCCACGAATTTTTATAGAAACACCAATAAAAACCGGTGATGTTATCCCGGCAACCCGCGATACAGCACACTATTTGACACGAGTAATGCGTACGAATGATTTTTTGGCCTTTAATAACGGCGTGGAATATGCGGCCGTACTGGCGCCCGATGGAAAAAGTATTGCTATCGGTGATGCAACCGAACACGCTGACCCGACCGGTGATATTACACTGATGTTCGCACCGATAAAACGAACGGATGATTTAATCAATATGGTGACCCAGATGGGGGTTGCACGGTTTCAGCCTGTTATTACCGCACGAACAAATGCGTCTCATATAAACTGGGACCGTATGCGTAAAATTGCGGTTGAGGCGGCCGAACAATCAAACAGAAACAGCGTACCGGAAATTCTGCCTGTAATTAAATTTTCAGATTTAGATTTATCGGGGGTAGTATTCGCAGATGAGCGCGCCGCACATGGCGCCAATGCGGCAGACACAATATCCGCCAAGTCTGTCTTAATCGGACCGGAGGGCGGATTTTCATCCGAGGAATTTAATGCCCTGGATGCCGCCGGTGCACATGGTATATCATTGGGTACTACAATTCTGCGGGCAGAACTGGCCGCGGCAATCGCAATTTCAAGGATAAGCATGAAATGAATGTGCGTATCGCAAAGTTTATCGCAGACACCGGCGCCGCATCACGGCGCGAGGCCGAACAGATGATTTCCGACGGCCGTGTTTCGGTAAACGGCGTGATTGTGCAGACACCGGTATGTTTTATAAACCCGGAAGCAGACGTCGTTACTGTTGACGGCAATGTTATAAAGCCCAGAGCCTCATCGCACCTTTACGCGTTCCATAAACCCCTTAACACTATGACAACTGTTCGCGACCCGGCGGGACGCAAAACGGTGTATGACTGTCTGGCACCGGAATACAGGGGACTTAAATATGTCGGGCGGCTGGATTATAAAACGACGGGACTGCTGTTGCTGACCGATGACGGTGAACTGGCACGGAAATTGACACTGCCGTCGTCACATATTCCGCGAACTTATATCGCGACCGTAAACGGCGGCGATTTTTCCCATCTTGATATGGCACGGCGTGGTATTACGGTTGACGGCATAAAATACAGACCAATGCAGATTGATATAATTGACGCCAATAATCTGCGCGTTGTCGTAACCGAAGGGAAAAAGAACGAAGTGCGAATTGTTCTGCGTGCATGCCATGCCCCCGTACGTCATTTGCGCCGTATTTCATTCGGTCCGATAAGCCTGGGCAACCTTGCACCGGGTCAAATAAGGCAGGTTCCACAGAAAACGATTGACGAAATGTTAAAATCTCTCTAATATTCCATAATAAGGAAGGGAGATTTACAGATGAAAAAAACACCTGCTAAAAAAACTGCACCCGCTAAAAAGGCGGCAAACCCGGCAAAAGCGCAGGTTCGCGCAACGCCTGTTGTAAAAAAATCCGGCTCGTCGTGGTCGCTGTCGATTTATATTTACTGGTTTATTATTTTGTTCTTTATCGCGGCAACGTTCTATATTCTGGGACGCAGTCATGGTGGAATTACAACATCTGAAAACAACAATGTTGAAATTACCGAAGAGGCTTTGTTGCAGTCCGGTGATTATTATGAAAGCGGCAAGACAAAATTACTATCGGGTGATATTGATGCCGCATTGGCAGATTTAACCACGGCTGTTGAATCCGCGGAAAATAATATTGATGCGTTGGTTCTGCGTGGCGAGGCATATATGCAGGCCGGCAACTATACCGCCGCGATGGATGATTTCAACGCCGCCCTGGAAAAAGACAAACTGAACTCCATTGCATATTATGACCGTGCACTGGTAAATACACGTCTGGAAAATTATACTGCGGCATTGAATGATATCAACAGCGCGATGGCGGCACGTACCGAACGTCCGAACAATGTTCTGCAGATGCGTGATTTGTATGCACGTCGCGGTCAGCTGAATTTGTGGCTGAAAAACTGGGAAGGCGCCATTGCAGATTATACAAATTCGCTGGCACTGCCGGACGGTGTTGTATCACCAAATGTTTATGCCGAACGCGCCGAAGCATTGACCGCCATGGGCAGCTATGCCGCCGCAATCAATGATTACAGCAGCGCTGTTCGCGTAATATCCGAACAGATTCAGGGGGCAAAATCCGCAGATGAACGTGAGTCTTTGTCTTCCCGTGCAATGAGCTATTTTGAAAAGTCCGCCGCTTTGAATCTGAAGCTGGGGAATATGGATGCCGCACGCAGTGATTTGGAATCATCCGTTACAATTGCGGCCGCATTGAACGATGCGGAAAGCGTAAGCCGTCTGCAGGGTTTAATAAGCGATTTGGATAATGTAACCGCACCGGTTCAAACGGTGGAAGTTTCGGAAACCGAAACAGTCACGGAATAAAAAACGTTATGAAAAATTCTTAACGTTAAATAAATAAAAAACACCGGCAAATGCCGGTGTTTTTTAACAATTTTAATTATTGAATAAAAAGTGGCAGATATCGCCTTCGGCCATGACGTAATCACGTCCGACAAGACGCATTTTACCCGCTTCTTTGACGGCAACTTCACCACCAAGTTCGATGTAATCGGCCGGCGATATAATTTCCGCACGGATAAATCCCTTTTCAAAATCGGTGTGAATTTTACCGGCCGCCTGGGGTGCGGTCATACCCTTGGTAATTGTCCAGGCATGCGCCTCTTTTGGACCGATTGTATAAAATGTCTGCAGGCCAAGTGTGGCATATCCGGTTTTTATAACCTGGTCCAGGCCGGATTCAGACAATCCCAAATCTTCCAGAAACATCTTGCGTTCCGCCGGGTCTACGATTTGCGAAATCTCCATCTCTATCTTTGAAGATATTACAAGTACAGGATTTGTCGCACCGAATTTTTCACGAACCCGGTCAGAGAACTCATTCCCTTTTGCGGCAGATGCTTCATCAACATTGCATACGTAAATCACCGGTTTTGCGGTCAGCAAATTAAACGGCGACGCATCAATATCCGTATCACGCGCAGGTGTACCATCGGCCAGCGCTGCACGCAGCGCATTCGCATCAGCCAATTGTTTCGCCGCATCTTTGTCCAGACCACGCGCCTTTTTTTCCAGATTCTTTATCTGCTTATCCAGACTTTCCATATCGGCCAGCATCAATTCCGTCTCTATAGTATCAATGTCGCCCAATGGGTCAATACGGCCGTTTACATGCACGATATCATCATTTTCAAAACAGCGAACCACATGAATTATCGCATCGGTAGACAATATATTGCCAAGAAATTTATTCCCAAGTCCCTCGCCCGCGGAGGCCCCTTTTACCAGTCCTGCAATATCGACAATTTCCAGCTGGGTCGGGATGATGCGCGCGGCACCGGAAACACCGGCCAGATTATGCAGCGTGGCATCGGGCACTACCACGCGGCCGGTATTCGGCTCAATCGTACAGAACGGATAATTCTGTGCATCAGCCGCCGCCGATTGCGTCAGCGCATTAAACAATGTTGATTTGCCTACATTTGGCAGGCCTACAATTCCACAATTGAATCCCATTTACAAATCCTTTATAATGGTGACAATATGTCATACATGTGGGACGAATTCAATATAAAAACCTTTGCCGCGGAAACAATCGTTTACCGTGATGGTATTTATTGTCCGGATTTATCGACATTGCCCTGTGCGCCGATTGGAACCCGACACAGTCTGCCGGTTCATATTATATATATCGGGGAAATTACCGGTAAAAACGATTTGAATATTGAAATCAATGCCGATAATCAACCAGTGTTTTTAGATGTTAATATAAAAAACAATAAGCCGGCCTTTTTGAACATTTTTATCAAAAACACCGGGAAAAATTCTGAAATACGCGGCCATGTTTTGCTGGAAAACAATGATACGATGAATTTTGACTGTCATGGTATTCATGGGTCGGCAAATACCGGTATTTTAGTTCAAACAAACATAATCGCCGGTCGCAACAGTATATCAAAATTATCGGGCGCTGCCGTTATTGAACGAGATGCAGTGGAATGTGTATCGGATATTGCATTTTGTGCAATGTGTGATGCGGGCGCGCGGGTTGAATTTATGCCGGCGCAATATATTTCGGCCGTACCGGAATCGGCGGGGCACAGCGCATCGCTGTATTCGCCGACCGCGCCACAAATTCAATATCTGCAAGAAAGCGGGATGAGCCGCAAAGAAACAGCCGATGCCCTGCGCGAGGCGTTTCAAAATAAATTTACTTTGTTTTAAGAATACGTGCACGGCACAGCAGCAATATTATTCCAATACCCGCTGCAATTAACAATACGGTACCTATTGCGGTTACAACACCGGTGCATATCATATGGCGGCGCGTGTATGCCAATTTATTATAATCATCATCCATTCTGGTTATACGCGAAATGCCGTGGAAAGAACCGCGCACACGAATATTATCCCCGGGACTGTGATGAACAACCTTTAAAACTATCTTGTCGCCGGGGTTTATCCATTTGAAATTTACCCCCATGCCGCCGCGACGTTTTACAAGTGTAATTCTTGAATTTGCACTGGTATTTATCTTGTCTACGAAAACGCTTTCGATATGTTTCCCTTCGATACGCAAGGGGTCTGTTTCCGCCTTGAAATCAGGACGTGATAATGTCGCGTTTCCGTTATTGACAAGTGTGATGGTTGTAATATACAACTCGTTTACATTTTTCCCGTTTATGGTGATTTTTAAATTTTTACGCATCTGGCTGTCTTTGTACGCCATGCGGAAAGTTTCACTGGCATATGCCATATTTGTCTTTTCAAAATATTCATAATATGCACGGTTGCCAAGTATACCAACCAAAATGCCGCATATAATAACTGAAAAAAACCACAATAAAACTTTCTTTAATATATCTTTCATGGAAAATTACATGCACTGTTTTAAGCGCGTGCCATCGTCATTTTCATCAACACGCTTGTTTCTTATTTCTTCGGCCGCGCGTATTTTTTGTTTTACAAGTATTACATCGGGATGAGACTGCAGATTTTTGTTTAACGTATCCAATGCGCCGTCAATATCGGATTCGTCGCGGACAAATACCGGCATAACGGAATCAGCCGCGGAATAAATTGCGTCATGCAGTTCTGTTTGAAAATCACTTATAATTGACAGGTATGCACGAATATGTTCGTCCTCGTGCGATAAAACAGCATTGTATGCGCATGTCTGTGGCAAATGACGAATGTCTATCTGAACCAGAAAATCACTGTATCCGACGGTTGCGGCAACCGACTTTAAAGAAACACAAAAACCGTCTTCGATTCCCGTAACATCGCCGATAATATCATAATTATCCACCAGTGTCGCAATTACATCACCATGAAGCAGGTCCATTTCTTTCAGTGGTTGAACGACCTGTTTTGTCCATTCCGGTGTAGATACCGTTATACGCGGACGAATTTTATATGCCAGACAGTCATCATCACCGCGCGCAACATGCGGCAAAACAGTGCACAGAAAGCAAAAAAGCAAAGCCTTATACATCGCCGCCTTGACGTTTAAGATATTCGGATACGAAATTTGTTCCGTACATTTTGTAAAGCTCTTCGGCCAACAGCACCGAAGAACGCCCTGATTCAAACAAACGCAACAGATTGCCAAGACCACCAAGCTCCGTATTCAAAATAACAGATTCACCTGTTACCGGACGCGACAGCAATACCGCACGCTTTAAATTGGGATACGCCTTGCCCTGAATAAATGCCATTTCCAGCGGGTTCAAATTCCAATGTGCATAATCATTGCTGTCGGCCGCCGGATTACGGAAAAACAGAACTGTCTGGGCCTGGCCGCGGACAACGTCACCAATCCCCAGCTTGTCCAAAACATTCGCACGTTGAAACGCGGCCATGTATGCCTGACGATTTTTACGACCTTCTTGGAGGCCTGCAATAAAATTATCACGGAACATTTTGTTTTCAAGCATCGGTGCGGTCTCGTCAATCATAATTAACGACGGATTTCCACCTGCAACCGTTGTCGTATTTATTCTGTGCAGAATATACGATATTACGGCCGGGGCCAAAACTTCGTCCTGTAATATTTCCGTAAAGTCAAATGTCGTTAATCTGGCCTGCAGGTCAAGGGTATCCGCTTCCTCGTTAAACATATGTCCGTATTGTAGCGGGTCCACCCATTTTTTCAGGGCGGGGCGCATATTGCCCGATGAAGAAAAACAGCTTTCCCAAAGATTTTTAAGCAATCTGTCACGGGGTGCAAGATAATCAAAATTTACCGATACGGCGCGTGCGATTTCATCGGCCGCGGCAACATCATTCTGATTGGATATAATGGAAAACCAGCGCCGCAAAAACGCACGATTTGCGGCCGTATCCGGCATCTTTAACGGATTCAGATGCGTTTGAAATGTCTGTTCCATCGGGTCTGTGGTACGTTCTTTGCCCTGCATGGTAATGTATTTGCCGCCCACCGCCAGTGTGAATATCTCGGCCCCCTTGTTACGGTCGAAAAAGAACGCTTTTAATTTCGGATAACGCAAAGACTGGGCTATTAAAAATGAAAACAACGTAGTTTTACCACCACCGGTCGGCCCGATTGTTAAAGTATGCGCAACCGCCGCCGGTTTATCGGATACATGAAATTGAAACATATAAGGCGTTCCCTGGGCGGTCGGAAATACAACCAAAGGCCCCGGGCCCCAGTCGGAATTGGCAACACCACGCGGCGTAGATGACATTGGTACACTGATTGCCGCCGTTTTAGACAGCATTTTAAAACTGCGCGGGAAAATATCAAATCCCGGAATCTGGGCAAACCATGAAACCTTGGCCGCAAAATCTTCCACAACCGGTGAGATACCGAAACCGGCGCTTATTTTCTTGAACTCGTCAACATGCGCCATAACATCCGATTCCGTCGCACCAAACAGAATAAACAGCGGATAGTAATTAACCAAGCTCTGGTTACCGGATATGTTTTCATCCATGGCACCAACCGCTTCGGCAATCTGTTGATGGGCGGAACTGTCATCACCGTCTGCGGTGTTGCGACGCTGGCGCATAACAACCTCAACATCGGCAGCACCCATTATAGTCACCGCATTCATACACACCATTTCGGTCTGTATCGTGGATACGGTGTCATAAAATTCTTCGTCCAAATAATCCGGTGATGCCTTGAATGAAAGCAGGGCCCCAAACATCTGTGAATCACCACTGGTATATTTAACCAAACCGCCGGGTAAAAACTCAACATCATCAACCGTGGCCACAGATGCAATATCGGCACCGCATGTCAAAGGCTCAGGCTTGGTAATCGGTGACAGAATACGCCCAAAAAACTTTGCCATGTTTTCGCGACTTTCATTACGCATGACAACCGGACGATACGCCGCCAGTATTGATTCCAACAGATTACCATACTGGTTTAACTTGTCACGTGCACCGGCCCCGCGGACAGTCATTACAATATAATAGTTGTTTTCATATATGCGCAGCCCCTGGCCCCGCCATTTGTTATAAATTTTCTGAAGTACGGGCTGTGAAAATTCGTAATTTGTGCGTTCGGGATTCGCATCACGGACTGTGAAAAAGCGTAACACGACACCGGGGTCACGTATCTGATTAAACAAAGATGCACGCAAATCCAAAAATTTTTCACGGGTTGCATCATCCTGAATTCCGGTCTGAACACCGGCAACACGCCAAACCCGCGTAAGCGCCCCATCCGTTAATTCCAAAGAGTCGTCACTAAACACTGTTTTAAATGGCAGATACTGGGCATAATGCGTATATCCAAACTGAGGAAATACACGCTTTGCCAGCGCAGGTACATACATCATCAACACGATGAATACAAAAATCACCGCCATAATCAGAATAATCATGGTCATCGGAAATTGACCGCCGGCAAAATATTGAAAAAAATTATTCATTTATGATACCAGCCTCCGCGGAATTTTTTCTTTTAACAATCTAATTTTTGCCGATATAATTTGGGCCAATTGCGGTTCACGCTTGGAAAAAGCGGCCAAAATCATATGAACACCTATCAAAGATAACAGAAAAAACATAGGGTTTATCGCAACTTTGCCGCGTGTGGCGGCCATAACGACAACAAATATCACAACAAATATCAAAAACTGTATTGAAAAGTTCATTATAGCCAGCGAATAAGGCACATAAAATATGCGTGCCGGATTTGCCAAAGCCTTTAATACCTGCTGTTTCATAGCCTACATTCTCTTTTGAGAGAATTATAACAATTTCCACAATTTTCAACAAGTATAAAAACATCCCGGGATTTTTTGTTAAAAGCGTTAATAACATAAAAGTTTTCAACAGTTAATTAAACAGCGACATTTTTCAACAAAAATCAAAAACACCGGCAAAAACCGGCATTTTTTTGTTGAAAACCTGTTTATAAAAAATTAACAAACGTTTTTAACAAAACTAACAGCACCAACAAAAACAACAAAAAATATAATAATCATTTGATTTTTTACAAAAAGCGTTTATAATCGGGTCACAAAAAGGATTAGATATGAAATTTTTAAGCTCTTTAAAGGCTTGGAAAAAACGCGGCAATATTAAACAAATTCGTCGTGGTAAGCAAGTCATCTTGATTGACCCTGATAATCCGAAATTCAAGGCTAAGCAGGGCTTTAAAAAGAAATAAGTCGAACTGCACAGGCGGCTTTATCTCGTCCGGTCGGGAATTCCAGGCCGGGTGTTTTTTTAGGCATAGGTAATAATGCATAAGGCATATTGTCATTGCGTGCAAGCATCAGCGCAGTGTGGCAATCTATCATGTAAAATGTCTATGTTCATTGATTAACTGGATTGTTTCGTTTCACTCGCAATGACAATGGTAAAATAAATATTCCTTTTTATTTAGCCCGTTTTATGATATAATTCACCATGAACCTGTGGGGACACTGGTTCGGGGCTGTCGAAAGCCTTTATCATCCGGTGCAGCATGGCAAGACATCGTAATCCGATATGCTTTCCGTGGTTTTGCGTCGTTATTTATCCCTGACCTGTATTGGTCGGGGGGCCGTCGGTTATAAAATACAGACTTTTCTGAAAGGCCGACGGAATCACTGATGATATGATTTTCGAACCACCCCGACCGCTTATGCTCTCTGCTGGCGGTTTTTATTTATGAAAAAACGGGGGGGCGTGGTGAAAATACGCAAAGTACTTTTTGTATTGTTATTATTAGGGGGAAATAGTGCCTATGCAGCTACACCTCTTGATAGTGCGATTGATAATGTTCGCCGAAATTGTGGCAATTTGTCGAATGAATTAAATCATTTGAAATCAATGGCCGGGATAAATACCGCCGTCACCGCGGTGGGTACGGTCACAAGTGGTGTTGGCCTGGCAACAGGTATCGCAAAGTCCGGCGTGGACAGCGAAATTGAAAAATTGGAAAAAGAATTGGAAGAATTAAAGCAATCCCGCGGTGATGTGCCGATTGAACATTTGGAAATAGAAGACGAGGCTTTGTTCAAACGCCAGGTGGCCGAGTTTATTGCGTCTTATCAGGCGAAAGAGCAAGAATTATCGGCGGCGGAAAAGAAATCCAAGACTCTTGGCAATGTGCGAACGGGTATGCTGGCCGCGTCCACCGCAACAAATATTGCCGGCACTGTTATTGCGGCGAACAACCGTGTTGATTCAGATTTACAAACAAAAATAAATGCATGCAAAATGTCTGTTAATGAATTATCCGCGGCCCAGATGCAGGCCCGTGCGGCCGATACCGCAACCGCCGACGAATTGGCGCACGCCGGGCAAATTGTGCATGCATGTGGCGCATGGGATATGGTGGATATAAGCAGTATAAATAAAAAATCCACTGGTGCCACGATATCAAGTGGTGTTGGCGCGGCACTGGGCGTGGCCGGAACGATAACATCGGCGTCCGCGAATTCTGATTCTGTGCGCAATGGCGACCGGGATAAAGAAAAAAATCTGAACAATGCTGCAAACGTGCTGGCGGGTGGCACAACCGTGGCCAGTGGCGCCGCGGTTATATTTAATGCAACACAAATTGGTGCGATAAAGCGCGCGGCCGCGGCCGCCGACGAATGCGAGGGGGCGCTGAGATAAAAATGAAAAAGACATTATTGATTGCAGGCATGATTGCAGCACCGATATCCATGGCGGTGGCAAAAACAATTAATTTTGATACACCTGTTGAATGGAATTCAAAGGTTGTTGAACAGGCATTAAACAAGGCAGGATTTATCGGGGGCAGTGGCGCAAATTGGGACGTGCGTGTCACACACGACCGAATATTGACCGAATTGTTAAATCGCAAATCTTTCTCGCTAAAAGATGCAACCCAGGTATGCTTAAACAAATGTAATATGTCCGATTTCTTAAAAAACGGCCGTGGGTCCAGTGGTAAAAAATGCCCGGAATTGTGTAAGGGATTTACGGATTCATTAACCAGTGTTAATAATTCGTTGAAGAATGCAGCTAAAAGCACAGGTAGTCTGGAGAAAAAACAGTCAAATGGAATTGTTAAAATATGGACCAAAGATAAAAAATATTATTCTGTAATCATATCAGATTCATCTATGCGTCAAAAGTATAAAAATGTTTGTGATGCTGAAGAAGGGTGGGCGGCGGCAGTTGTATTTATAACACAGTCTAATAAAGCAATTGGGCTTTTAACATATTCTAAACTTGATGATAATCTTTACACTTTATGTGTACAAGGGTCAAATAACTATTTTGTGCTTAAAGGGTTAAATTGGGGGTGGAATGAAAAAGGTGGAATAGATGTATTTAACTCTGATAGTGCGTATTTGGACTATTGATACAACCGGTGAAAAGTAAAAAGACAGGGGGAGTTTTTATACCCTGTCTTTTTATTCTTTATTATTTACCGAATAATAATATTCCAATTTTTCATGGTCGTAGTCTTCTATCCGGCCCGTGGGCAGGACCAGCATGCGCGTAATACCAATTTGCTCAACAAAGTCCGGATTATGGCTGACAACTATTATTGTGCCGGTAAAGTCACGGAAATTGTCGCCGATAATTGCCTGGGTATCGGGGTCCAGATGGTTTGTCGGTTCGTCCAGAATTAACATATTTGCACGACGTAGTATTATTTTGCACATCGCAACGCGGGCGCGTTCGCCGGGTGACAGTACAGATATTTTTTTGAATATGTCGGTACCTGAAAACAAAAAGTTACCCAATGCCGCACGTAATTGGGTATCGGTGTAATCGTCGGATGCCACCGCATCAATAACACGGTCGTCCGGATTTAATTGTTCCAATTCCTGGGCATAATATGCGATTTCGGTTTTAGGGTTGATATCTATTGTTCCGCGTTCTGGGGTAAGTTGGCCCATAATCAATTTTAATAAAGTGGATTTGCCGGCTCCATTTTCACCGACTATTAAAAATCTCTCGCCGCCTTCTATAATAAAAGACAGTTTTCTGTAAAGCAGACGGGCACCGGGATACCGGAACCACAAATCGTCTATGTGTATCGGGTGACGCGCACCGGTGTGCAGTGGCGACAAATCCATCTTTACTTTTTTATAAATTTGTTCGCGTTGTGTCCGGTTGGCTAATATTTTTTGTAACTGGGCCGCGCGAACATGGCCGGCACGTTTCATTGCGTGGCGCGTGGGACTGGCCGCGTTCGCGCGTGCAATAAAATCAGACAGGTGTTCTATGTGACGTTCTTCTTCGGCGATTTTTACCGCACGGGCATGTTTTAAGGCTGCGGCTTTTCTTTTATATGCATCATGGTTTCCGTCAAAAACAAATATTTTATGTGTCTGCTTGTCAACATGCATGATTTTGTTTGCAACCGCGTTCAAGAAATCGTTGTCATGGCTGATTACCATGATGCATCCGCGATATTTCTGCAGGAATTTGGTTACAAAATCACGTGTTGTCGCATCCAGGTGATTGGTGGGCTCGTCCAACAGCATTATTTCAGGCATGGAATACAGCATCCTTGCAAAGGCCACCTTTGATTTCTGACCACCTGATAATTCCGATATTTTTTTATCCAGCAATGAGGCGTCTATCCGCATGTTTTCAATCATGGCAAGTAATGCATCTTCGGCTCCATAAGCATCGTAATATTCCAACTCGTGCTGTGTTTTGCTTATCTCTTCTGCCGTTTGTTCATCATCCGGATTTTCCGCCAGTGCCAGATACAGACTTTCCAATTGAGCATTTAATTTTTCAATTGGGCGACCGGATATTAAAAAGTCAAAAACGCTTATATCTTGGTTATTTATATCTATTACCTGGGGCAGATATCCGATACGAACACCCCCGGTATCAATATGGCCGGAATCTGGTATTATGCGGCCTGTAATTATATTAAAAAGTGTTGATTTGCCGGCCCCGTTTACACCGACTATACCGACATGGTCCCGTTGGCCAATATTAAATTGTGCCGCATCGTAAACGATTTGTGTACCAAATGACAAAGATAAATTTCGTGCATACATATTATTTACAATTATTTATTAAAGAGACAATATTTGCAATTGGTAATGAAAAATGCCCCGATAAGGGGCTAAACTGGTTGCGGAGTGTGGATTTGAACCACAGACCTTCAGGTTATGAGCCTGACGAGCTACCGGGCTGCTCTACTCCGCGTCAATGTAAGCTGTATTATAGTCATATATAGTCTACTGTCAATTAAAAAATGAATATTTTCAGAATTTGCCTTGAATTATTATGTCTTTAACAATTATTACTAGAATTTTTGTGTTTTTTCTAATGTTTTTCTGGTTGAGACTAAATTCTTATCCTTTCTTGAATTATACTTTTTTTACTGCTAAAATCTTACGGATATATAAACATATAGGGTATATGATAATGAGTATTACTTTTAGAAAGGTTTGGAAGGGATTTTGGGAACCGATATTACGGTTATCAATATTTCAATGGATTATTGCCATACTGATGGCGGTATCAATATGGTTTATTTACTTTACATCGCGGTTGCGCATAAAAAACATAGAAGTGTTTCGTAAATATCGCAGAAAACCCGCTATTTTTGTGTTCTGGCATGGGCGCAGCATGATGTTGTCGCCGATTGTTGCAATGCGTGGCATGCGTTCTTATGCGGTTGCATCGCGCCACAAAGATGGTCGGATGATGGCAAAACTGCAAAGACTGTTTGGGTTGCGTTCAATATCAGGCAGTACGTCTGATGGCGGAATTTCCGTATTGCGGCAAGGGGTTAGAGTCTTGCGTCAGGGTGGATATTCCGTATGCATTTCGCCGGATGGGCCGGGTGGGCCGTCTTTGCGTGTTCAAGATGGTGCATTGTATTTTGCGAAGATGAGTGGGGCGCCAATCATTCCCGTATGTTTTTCTGCGTCACGGGCGCGTTTACAAAAACGATGGGACAGGTATTTGGTCGCGTTGCCTTTTGGTACGATTACGTGTAACGTTGGTAATCCGGTGTTTATAGACAGAAAAGCCAGTGCCAAAGAATTTGAAACGGCCCGAAAGTCGTTGGAAGATTTCATGGTGCGCCAGATGCGTGAAATGGATTTGGAGTTTGGATTGACACCGGCGGAACAGGACCAGACGGCGCGTCGATTTAAAGATGAGATGCGCGCTGAGAAAGCGGCAAAGAAAAATGCAAAGAAAGCGCGTCGTATAAAAAAATAATGATAATGGAACAAATATGAAAACACCATGGTGGTTTTTAAGAAAAACTCCGCTGGCACTTATATTATGGCCGCTGTCGGTTATATATTATATGTTGTCGCGTCTGGTTTTCGGGGTTCGCAAGATTGGCGCCTATAAATCGCGCCGGCCTGTTGTTTGTGTGGGCAATATTTTTGCCGGTGGTGTAGGCAAGACGCCGATTGTGCGTGCAATTGCACAAGAGTTGGGTGCACCGGTTGTTATGCGCGGATATAAAAAATGTGCGGCAACCGGCAATATCGGAGACGAGGCAACAATGCTTGGTCGTGCGGGACTGCAGGTGCATACGGGAAATCGTAAAAGCAATGTTCGTCTGTTGGATTCGCAAGATGACGACAGTCCCATAGTTATGGATGACGGCTTTCAAAATCCGCGTATAAAAAAAGATATTTCCATTTTGGTTTTTGATGAACGCCTGGGGCTGGGGAACGGCTTTGTTTTACCGGCGGGGCCATTGCGTGAGCCTGTGGGTGCCGTGCGAAGGGCGGATGCGATAATTATTATAAAAGCCAATGGTGGTCGGGTGCGCAAGATAAATCTGCCGGCGGAGATTCCTGTGTTTTATGCAAAAAATCAGACCATATCGCCTTATGGTGGAACAACTCGGTTGGCGGCGTTTGCTGGTATAGGGTATCCAAAGAAGTTTTTTTCAGCCCTGAGCAATGTTGTTTATAAAAAAAGTTTTGCGGATCATTATCAATATACGCCTGAGGATATAGAAAAACTGAAAAAAGCGGCGGAAAAACGTAAAGCAAAGCTGGTTACGACAGAAAAAGACTGGGTTCGTTTGCCGGAAGATGTGCAAAATGAAATAAAGTATGCAAGATTGGAAACAGTTATTGAGGATAGATTTTACGACTGGCTAAAGGAGAAACTTAGATGCCGACATTAAAAAAAGAGGTTCGCCTGTCCGGGCGCGGAATTCATTCGGGATGTCCGGTTGAGATTGTTGTAAAACCTGCGGATAAGTGCGGCATATTTTTTATTCGCACAGATATAAATGGCAGTGAACCCATTGCGGCGCGTTTTGACAATGTCGGTGACACAAAAATGCGCAATACCACAATAGGGTGCCCATGTGGGGCGCATGTGCAAACAGTTGAACATTTAATGGCCGCTTTGTTCATGGTCGGGGTTGATAGCGCCGTGGTTGAAATAGACGGGCCCGAGACGCCGATACTTGACGGCAGTGCCGCTTTGTTTATTGATGCTTTTAAAAAAGCGGGTGTTACAGATGGCGTGATAAAAAAAGTGGTTGTGCGGAGACCGGTGGTTGCCACTGTGCGCGATGTACGTCGGACTTTGCCGCTTGGGTTGCGGTTGCGTCTGTGGGTTATGGATTTAATATCCGGGCGACGTGCCGACGGGTATGTGAAACTTGAACCGAATGATGGTGATGCGCTGAATATAACCGCGACATTGGTTTATCCTGAGAAAATCATAGGCCGCCAAACTTATGAATATACGTTTGACGAAACGAAAAAATCGGTTGATGTGTTTGTTTTGGATATAGCACGTGCGCGTACATTTGGAAAGTATTCCGAGTGGGAGTATCTGAAGGCGCGTGGCATGGGACGCGGCGCGGATGAAACGAATGTTATCGCCTTGAATGATGCGGGTGACGGTACGCTGAATAAATTGATATGGCCGGACGAGTTTGTTCGTCACAAAATCATAGATGCCGTGGGTGACATGGCGACCGCCGGTGGTATGATTGTGGGGCGACTGGAGTCTTATAAGGGCAGTCATGCGATGAACAATATAGTATTGAAAAAATTGTTCAGCGACCCGCGCAATTATGATATAATTGATTAAGAAATAAAGAGGAACTTGATATGAAGAAATTTTTTGCTGTTTTTGCGCTGGCGGGTTTATGTGCGTGCGGCGGTATGATAAAAAATGAAAATGGCAGCGAGTTTTTAACGCAACTGGATGCGGAACCTATTGGTTGTACTTTCCTGTACAAGCTTGAGTCGGAGGTTTCAGTATATGATGCGGATGATGCACGCAGATATCTTGAAAACCGTATTGCGGATCAGGCGCGTCCGGGCAATGCATATTGGATAACAAGCTCACGTACACGTCCGAATGAATGGGTGATTTTTGGCCCAGAGCGCAGCTTTATATTGGTTGCGAATGTTTATGATTGTCCGCATCCGCGCAGTGTTCGGACGGCAAAAAACGGCGGTTCGGCAACGGTTGCATATCCGGTTGATGTTGTAACAACAACATGCAGCGGTGTGAATGCATACGGTCAATGCCAATAATATTATTGAGTGTAAAAAATTAAGCCCGCTATTTTTTGGCGGGTTATTTTTTATTCTGTGTTTGCCATGATTGGTAATTTTATGTTATAATTATTCATACGAGGATATCCGGGAGAGAGTTTGATAAATCAAGTAATAACCGTTGACAGAAAGAAATACGCCGCCGGTCTGTTTTGGCAGCCCATCGCTAGCGGCTTTGTTGCGCGCAATTATGCACGCAGTTTGGCACGCAGTATTGATGGAAAACTGAATCTTTATGTTGATTATCGTGCGATGGTTGGGCTTGGTGCGCGACGTTTGGGACATCGCCGCGGTATGCACAGTGCCGCCGCTGAAATCATGGATTCCATGACGGAATATTCATCCTTTTTGGGCGTGTTTCAGGCGGGGCGTCTGTTTTATCTGGTTGCGGTTAGAAACGGTATTATTTTAAACGACAGGCTGTTTGATTCCGAGGCGGCCGCACGCGCAGAGTATCTGCGCCTGGCCCAGATTCCGGATTGGTCCGCATTATTTGCGCCCAGCGCATGGTCAATGCCGCGTGCCGTTGAGCGTAATTTGTCCGATATTATAACCGGTCGTGCACCGGCGGCGTTGCGTCATATCGGGCGTATAAAAATGTTATTGGTTTCGGTCGGACTGATAGGATTGTTTGTATTGGGGATTGGTTATCTGTTTCGCGCGCCTATTACACAAATGCTGGCACCGCGTCCCCAGATTGCAAAAATTGATCCGGAATTGGCGGCGGAATACAAACGGATAATAGAAGAAAAAAACAAGGAACTGGACAAGGTGTTTGAAATAGAAAAAACACCGCCGCCGGAACCGCTGCGTATGCCGTATGATTATTTGCCGGACCCGATGGAGCGTGCCAATTTATGCTATCAGGCAATCGGATTTTTGATGCAGCCTGTTCAGGGTTGGAACCAGGTGTCGGCTGAATGCGGCGAGGAGTATGCCAATGCATCACTGCGTCGCGGATTTGGGACGCTTGTACAGTTTTATGAAATTGCCGGCCGGTTAATGCCGGGGGCATTTGTTCGTGAAGAGTCCGAGAATGCTTTGAACGTGCGTGCACGTCTGCCGGAGTTGGAGGTGCATTCTTCGCAAGATGAACGTGATGCCGATACGATTGTCCGTGATGTATACAGTCTGTTTCAGGCAACCGCTGAAGATGTTGAAATAGGGGTTGTTGCGGATGCAATAACAAACGGAATTGAAACGGCATCGGTTGATGTGGTTGAAGTGGCGGCATCATCAAAATTGACACCGGCCCAGTTTATGGAAATATTCGCTGATTTCGGCGGTGTTTATATGACCCGGTGCGCATGGGACGTGTCGCGTCGCATTTGGAACTATGAGGTGATAATCTATGCAAAATAAGAAATTCCGGTTAATTGCGGTTTTGGCAATTATGTGCATGTGTGGCAATGCGTGGGCGGCCGTGGCGGATGTTGATGAAGAAATGGATGCGGTCAGTGCAGAGGCTGTTGCCGATTATAAAGTAGAGGGTTCGCTGTTTCAGCAGATTACGGATTTGGAACAGGAAAAAGTTCTGATGCAGTTGGAAAAAGAGCGTGCCCAGCTGGACTTGGAGTTGGACAGACTGGCGGCGGAAAAAATAAAGCTGCATATGGAAATAGATACGTTGTCCGGTCGGGCCGAGGCACAGCAGCAGGAGCTGGAGACGGAAAAGGCGAAACTGGAAGCCGAGGCTGCACGCCTGCAAAAGGAAAAGGAGGCTTTGACAGCCGCGGCGGCCGCACCGGTAAAGACAGTTGCCGCTTCGTCGCGTGCGGATACGTCAAATGACGATATTGTTATTTCGGATAATTTCCGTTTGATAAATGTTATCGGGGCCGGTTCTCAGCTGCAGGCAACGGTCGAGTCTCTTGATACCGGTCAGACAAAGAGAATTCGGGTCGGGTCGGTACTTGACGGATTTTCCGTAAAATCCATATCTTTGGATGACGGGGTTGTCTTTGTCAAAGATGGAAATAGTCAGACGTTGAATATTGGCGGAAACAAATAATACGGACAGGAAAACATGGCCACATCGGATAAAACGATTTTGAATCCTTTTTCGTCCACGCCGTCTGTACCGGCCGGATTGGAAAATGCCACCAACAAGGATGTGGTCGATTATCTTTTTGCCAATGGAAACCGCCTGTTAACCGCGGCGGGGGGCGAATTTGAGTTATCCAAGGATACTCAGAGCCTAATAGCGTATTTTTCCGGTGGTGAATTGATTATATCGCGAACGCACAGATATGACGGGCGCGTATTGGCTTTTATAGATTTGCTGGCGCGGCGCGGTCGCAAGGCACATGCACCGTTTTATTCCGATTTGGGTTTGCTGTCGACAATTTATAAGACCTATGAAGGGCGCGGTGCAGATGCACGCGGTCGGACGGATTACGACAACCAGATGCAAAAGGATTTTGTTGATATTGTTGCCCGTGCCGCCGCCCAGAAAGTGTCCGATATTCATATAGAGGTTGCCGATCAGACCACGATTTATTTCCGTATTGATGGCAGTATGCAGCCTGTGCTGGAGTATAATTCCGGATGGGGGGAATCGTTTGTACGTGCGGCGTTTGCTTCGGCGGATATATCAAATTCAAACTATGCCCAGAACGAGTATCAGTCTGCACAAAAAGACGGACGGACACCCCTGCGCGGGACCAAGGATTTGTATCTGCCGGCGGGTGTTCTAGCGATACGTATGCAGTTTAATCCGATTGCATTCGGCAGTCGCTATGTTGTTATGCGACTGTTGTATGACAATCCGTCCGAAGGGATAAAATCCGGCCAGGAATTTGGAGAATATGAACAGAAACTGTTAATGCAGTTGCGTTCGTTCCCGACGGGTTTGGTTGTTGTGGCGGGGCCCACCAGTTCGGGAAAATCCACCACGCTGGTTAGAAATATGTCGCTGATGCTGAAAGAGCGGCGATATGAAATCAATCTTATTACGGTTGAAGATCCGGCGGAACAAAAGATTTTCGGCGCACATCAGATGCCGGTTGTAAATGCCATGAACGAGGAGCAGCGCGAGGAAAAATTCACCGAAGCGTTGGCTGCGGCGTTGCGCAGTGACCCGGATACGCTGATGGTTGGTGAAATTCGTACTTTGGCGGCGGCCCAGCTGACTGTAAAGGGGGCGTTGTCGGGTCATAATGTTTGGACGACACTGCATGCTAATTCCGCAATGGCGGCTTTGACCCGATTGCTGGATATGGGGGTTGAGGCGTTTAAGCTGAAAGAAGAAACAATGATGCGCGGGTTGATATCCATGCGTCTGTTTAAAAAGTTGTGTCCGGATTGTCGTGAACCCTTGGCCGAACATCCCGAGCATCCGGCATATCGTCGCGTGATGGAAGCGTTCGGGGAACTGGGGCTGCGCCAGGTGTATGTGCGTGGTGCGGGCTGTGAAAAATGTGGACGCAGCGGGACGCTTGGGCGTATCAAGGCGGGCGAAATTATTATTACAAACAGCGAGTTTTTGAATCTTGCACTGTCCGGTGATACTGATGGTGCGGTGCGATACTGGCTGGAAAATATGGACGGGCGGACATTAAAAGAGGCGGCGGTTTCACTGATGCTGCAGGGGATTATCGGTGTTGATGAATTGGAACGCTGGGTTGGGTTGCTTGACCGGCCGGGGGTATATTGATGGAACGCCTGGAAAAACTGTATGCAAAAATTGTATTTAGAACCAATACGTCCAAGCGTATGGCGACATGTCGAAAATTGGCATCGTTGTTGCGTAATGATTTTACATTGATGAATGCGCTGGGGCGGATTGAAATGATAGAATCGCGTGGTGGCAGAAAACCGGGCGAACCGTTTGCAATCGTTATGCGCGAATGGCAGAAACATCTGGAACGCGGTATGAGTTTTTCAGAAGCCACACGCGGATGGGGTCCGGCGGATGAAACATTGCTGCTGACATCGGGGAATATATCAAATCTGGCGGTGGCATTGGAAAATGTCGGCCGTGTGGTCGAAGGTACGGGGCGTATTTCACGTGCAATGGCCTCGGCCGTGGCATATCCGTTGTTTTTGTTTGCGCTGACATTCGGAATAATAATAATGGTCGGACTGTATTTGGTGCCGCCCTTGGCAGATGCGGCGGGTGCCGGTGTGGTATGG
>JAIDLK010000006.1 GCA_029051085.1 Alphaproteobacteria bacterium
GTATTGAACGAAGATGTTGAACAGAAAGGCTCCAAGGTTTCGCCGGATTCCGTACGTTTTGACTTTTCTTTTGGTCGAGCAATGACGGCAGAAGAAAAACAGGCGGTCGAAGATTTGGTAAACAAATGGATTGCCGCCGACATGCCGGTTTTGCACGAAGAAATGTCACTGGATGCGGCCCGTGCGCGCGGAGCAATGGCGCTGTTTGGCGAAAAGTACGGCGATACAGTTCGGGTTATCACCGCAGGTGATGTTTCCTGTGAATTATGTGGCGGGACACATATAACCCATACCGGGGAAATAATCAAAGCCAAGGTTAACAAGGAAAAATCCATCAGCAGCGGTATTCGCAGAATAACAATGTCTGTGGGATTACTGGCCGAATAAACTGCCCGCCGAAAGGCGGGATTTTTATTATTTTCTTGATTTTTGCCGCAAAAATACTATCATAGTCTCTATGGAAAGAGAGAATGGGTAAAATATACCCAGCCGGTTACCCCAATGTGATTTTAAAGAAACGATATTACCACACGGGGCAACATCGCCGCACGCGCCACAGATTCACTACAAATAAAGTACGCTTTATTCGCAATGAATTTTGTGGCCGTGCAAAAACATGAACATATAAAAAAGGATAAAATATGGTAAAAGTTCGTGAAAAAAAAGCTGCGCCGGAAGCAACGGCGCCCGCAAAACAACAAAACAAACAACAGGTCCGCGCGCCTAAAAAAGGTCAGCAGAATAACAAGCCTGCAAAAATTTCCGGAATGCCGGCCCACGAAAACGATAAAAACGATGAGAAAATGTACTTTATGGCACTGGGCGGCCTGGAACACATCGGCCAGAATATGTACGTATACAAGTATAAGGGCAAATATCTGGTCGTTGATTGCGGTATGGGATTCCTGGAAGAAGAAATCGGCGCCGGGGATGTACAATATTGCGACACACGCTGGTTGGAAAAGCGTAAAAAAGACGTGGTTGGTTTCGTTATCACGCACGGTCACGAAGATCATATAGGCGCACTGAAATTCATATGGCCAAAGTTTAGAAAGCCTATTTACTGCACACGCTTTCCGGGCGAAATTATTCGCCGTACTTTCGAAGGCGTGGAAATGGACTTTAATCCGAAAAAAGACATCGTTGTATTTGACCACAATGGCGCAACATTGGACCTGGCCCCGTTTGAAGTGGAAACATTCCATGTATCCCATTCGGTACCAGAGGCACAGATGCTGATTGTAAAAACGCCGGCAGGGAAAATTCTGCATACCGGCGACTGGACATTCAATGACGACAACCCGGTGGAAAACCCGACAGACTTTGCACGTTTGCGCGAAATCGGCTCCGACCCAAAATTGTTGGCATGTGCATGCGATTCCACATCCGCATCACGCCAGGCCAAACAGACGACCGAGACCGAAGTTCGCGATACATTTATACGCCTGATGAAAGAAGCGCCGGGCCGTGTAATTGTTACCGGGTACTCACGCAGTATCGCACGTCTGAAAATGTTTGCAGAGGCGGCACGTGCCGCGGGCCGTGTTGCCGCAATCAAAGAACGCAGTAACCCGAACCCGGTTCCATATGTTGGACTGCCGGAGTTCCGTGAAATGGGTATAAAATTCGGCTATCTGGGTAAAGACGAGGTATATCTGCATAGCGAAATAAAAGACCTGCCGGCGGAAAAGCAAGCGATATTTTTGACCGGCTCTCAGGGTGAACAATTCGCGATGCTGACCCGACTTTGCCGTGGCCAGGTAAAGGAAATGAAGCTGCAGCCGACAGACACCATTCTGTTCAGTGCAATTATTATTCCGGGACGCGAACAGGATGTTTCGTACCTGTATAACAAGCTGGCCCGCATGGGTATCAAAACACACACAATATTTGATACAGATCACCTGCATGCCAGCGGCCATGCCGGCCGCCCGGAGCTGGAGCGTTTTTACGATATGGTTCACCCCCAGGTTTCCATTCCGATGCATGGCGATTACATCAACGAAATGCTGAACGGCAAAATGGCAATGGAACGCGGCGGTGCAAAATATATGATGGTTGTACACAACGGCGAGATGATTGCGCTTGCAGATGGGAAAGAACCGTATGTTTGCGAAACAATCGAGACCGGCTTTGTTGTTATGGAAGGCGAAACCGAACGCAGCAAAAACGACCAGGTATATAAAAACCGCAAGAAAATTGCCGCCAATGGTGCAGTGTTTGTAACACTGCCGGTCGACAAACGCGGATTCCTGAAAGGCGTGCCAGAGGTTTCCAGCGCCGGTATATTTGAATCTGATGACACAGGCTTTATGAAGCGCCAGATTCAGATTGAAATCACCAAGGCAGTCAACGATCTGTCAAAGGCGGAGCGCAAAGATCGCGACAATCTGATTCGTTCGGTTCAAATCGCAACAAACAAGGTTATACGCGCAGCCCTTGGGGCGGACAAAAAGCCACAATACAGTGTGCATTTTATCCAAAAGTAAGAAAATCCCCCGTTTTGGGGGATTTTCTTATCATTTTGGTCTGGAATTTTTGACATGCCTGTGTCATAATAAGGCCATATTTATATGGTGAGGGAGAGAGATATGCGTAAACATATAATTGTTTTCTTGCCGGCATTGGCATTTTGTAGCACATCTGCACTGGCAGTGCCCAGTGTTGCTAGCACAGAATATGTGATAAGTATTGTAAACGCCCTTGGGGTGCCGGAAATAAATAAAGAGCTGACGGGCCACATCGCGAACATGGAAAATCCGCACGGTGTTACCGCAGAACAAGTCGGTCTGGGGAATGTAAAAAACATTGATACGACAAATGCCGAAAATATAACGGACGGTGTAATGAACATAGCACAACTGCCCGTGGGTTCATCGGTGGAAACCGTGGCATCGGGCGCCGACAACAGATTTGATACACTGCCTGTGGCAGAACCGGCGGGAACACCACCGGACGGTCGCGTGTATGTATGGTTTAATTAAAAAATCCCCCGATGGGGGATTTTTTATTGCAATCTGACAACTTATTTTTTCCAGAAAGCGAAACCGCGACGCTCGCTGCGCTCCGCGCGTGCTTTGCGGTCTTCGGTGGAACGACGATGTTCCGCACGACGTTCATGGAAACGACGTGCCGATTCCTCGTCACGCTGAATAACTTTGATTGTCGTGACAGACAGTTTATCGCCACGAACCTCCTCTTCAAACTCTACGATATCATTTTCATTTAAAAATCTTATTCCCGCCTCTTTCAAAGCACTGGAATGAACGAAAACATCATCAACATTACCATCGGCATTCGGCGCATCTGGCGTGATGAATCCAAAACACTTTTTGCCGTTATACCATTTTACTTTACCTTGACGCATAATCTTGTCCTTATGTTATGCTTGTTATGGCCGCACGTTTTCTCGCAGGGCCTGTATGCATTGTTCGCTATTTGGAATATTAAAGCAAGAAAATAACGGGCAACGCCCGTTTGTTTGATTTCCTACGCATTCGCAGATGGCTTCTTGTAATAACGCTGAACCTCGTTCATGACGAAATTAAACAGCTTGCCCGCCATTGTATCCGACGGAACAACCCAGCCACGCTGCATATATGGCATTGCCGTAACAAGGACAAAGTTAGCCATATAGTGAAAGATTTTCGATTCCTGGGCCTGGGTCAGCTTTGCCGGCGCAGTTGTTACATGAAAGACCTCGTTCTCCAGCGCGTTGTCCAGCTTGTCCATAATAATATCGTATATCTTTTGCGGATAATGCAGCGTACATGCACCGGGAAAGCCCTCAAACATAGACGCACCATTATCCTGCATATATAAAATATTCCACCCTACCCGCTCGAACAAATCTTCAAGACAGTTACAGACCATAAGGTTATACTCTTTAATTCCGCCCTCATGTATATTGGCCGCGATACGTTCCAGGCCGTTGCCAGACTTGCCCCCCGAACGCCGTGTTATCTCATACTGTTTGTGCGTACGCACTTCGAAGTCAAAAAATGCACGCACCTGGCAGATAATTTCCATTGGAACAATTTCATCACCGGTACCGATATTTATAATCAGCTTTGCGTCACGATAATTGCGTGGATTGTCCATATCGTAAAAGCTGTCGCGGACCGACAGAACGCGGTCAGGCATCATTTGATGCACACGCTCAATAAATGTACGTGCCTGGGGGATTAAATCAAACAGGCATTTTACACGCCAGACATCCTGTAGACGCATACGCGGGCGCGGAATCTTGTCCAGTTCACGAACCAGCTCCACGGCTATATTTTCATGGCCGCGCCCGATTATAGACAGCACGGTTTCCGATGCGGCGGAAATATACTTTTCGGATAATTTTTCACGAACTTTCTCGGCAACAGCTTTTGCGGAAGCCTCGCGCTCGTGCGAGGCTATGACACGGTGTACCGTGTCACAAACTTCATCCACATATACGGCATAATATTTACCGGTAACCTTGTCCAGACTGCGGTCAATGCTTTTCTGGGCGCCAACAATAACCGTAACGATTGATGATACGGCCAAATCAATCTTATGCCCGCGACCGCTGTTAAAAAACTGGTTGCGCATCGGGTCCGCATCCAGGCGATGCTGAACCAGATACGGCGTCAGAGGGTTTATATCAGCAATTTTTATCGGCTCTTCGATGGCGCTGTCGGTTTCATAGTCATAACGCATAACCGGCGCCTTTGGCGCACCAAAACATTTGCCAAGGAAATAAAATACCTCGCGGCACCATTTCATGCCATCGGAGTATAATAAAGACAGATAGCGGGCCGCCTCGTCATTGATTCGGCCGGCATCACGAGCACGCTCTATCGCGGCCAGATTACGACTATCATGGTCCGCGACCAAAGACTGAATATACGCATTGCTTTCCACACTATTTTGAATCATAGAGTGTACCTTTTCTTCCTTATTTCATAATCGGGAACAAAATTACATCACGCAAAGTCGGGGCATCCGCAATGATTGAAAAGAACCGGTCAATCCCCAATCCCAACCCGGAAATCGGCGGCATGCCATGCTCCATCGCACGCAGGAAATCTTCATCCAAATCAAATGCCTCGTCATCACCGGCGGCTTTGTTTTTTGCCTGCTCTTCAAAGGCGGCGCGTTGAATAATCGGGTCAACCAATTCCGAGTATGCCTTTATCAATTCTGCGCCGCATACAATCAGTTGGAATATGTCTATGCGACGACCATCGGCATCATTACGACGCGCAAGCGGAATCATATATGCCGGATAATTATATACGATTGCAGGATTTATAATCTGGTCGCGTACTTTGCGTTTAAACACATAGTCAACGATGGCCGGCACGGACTTTAACGGTTCCAGTTCCGCCGCCGGGAACATACCCGCAGCAACCAGATTGGATTTCAGCACATCGGCATCTTTGAATTCCAATATATCAACACCGAGCAATTCATTCATGCGCGCGGTATAATCAATTTCTTCGTATTTGCCAAAGTCCAATTTTGTGCCTTGGTATTCAATCTGCAGACTGCCCCGCAGTTCCATAATGATTTTCTGAATCATCTTCCACGAGAAATCTATATTCTTGCGAAAATCCCAGTATGCGGCATACCATTCCAACATGGTGAATTCCTGAAGATGCATGGCATCCATGCCTTCGTTTCGGAAATTCTTGCCCAATTCAAACACACGGTCAAAGCCGGCGGCAATCGTCTGCTTTAAGAACAACTCCGGCGCAATACGCAGATAAAAATCAGCATCCAACGCATTGTGATGCGTTACAAAGGGGCGCGCGGCGGCACCGCTGGCCACAACCTGCATTATGGGGGTTTCAACCTCAACAAATCCGTTATCGTTTAAATAATCACGTATCAAGCGCAACATCTTGAAACGCATTTTCATCGTGCGGCGCGTATCTTCATTGGCGATAATATCCAGATAACGCTGGCGATAGCGGGTTTCCATATCCGTCAGGCCATGAAACTTTTCCGGCAGCGGTCGCAGCGCCTTGGACAGGATTTCATATGCCGAAACTTTTACCGTCAGCTCGCCCGCCGTGGTATGATACAATTCACCCGTAATGCCGATAAAATCACCCAAATCAACATTGGCCTTCATAAACTTATATGTTTCTTCGCCCAGTTCCTCACGCGACATGGAAAACTGAATTTCCCCATCAATGTCATAGATGCGCCCAAACATCAATTTGCCCAGCCAACGCAACGCTGTTACGCGACCGGCCAACTTTACCGCCGAACCGTCAGCCATTTCGCGCGCGGCGGCAATAGTCGCCGAACGGTCAAATTTGTCTTTCCAAACAACGCCGTCGCGTGCACGAATATTTTCAGCCTTTTGCAGGCGCGCTTCCAATTCATTGGTAGACATTGTTTTATTTTCAGACATATCTTTTTCCCTTTTGATGCGGACTAAAAAAAACGGACGCCGAAAAGTGCGTCCGTCATTATTTTTTTGATGGTCGCACGTATCAATTCAAAATTTTTTTCAAATTTAATTTCATTGTACTTTGACCTTTAAACTTTGGTGCGAGCAAAGGGGCTCGAACCCTCGACCTCAACCTTGGCAAGGTTGCGCTCTAGCCAACTGAGCTACGCTCGCACTGCGGAGTGTATTTTTACATATCTTTTTTACTAATGCAAGTATTTTTTATCGAATTTTGCGATTTTGTTCCAAGGCTATGGAATCCAACGCCAACTGGCGGCGTGCAAGCTGAACCTGCTCTTTCTTTACCTTTATTTCCTCTTCTTTTAATGTATTAGATTCGCCAATCTTTGCATTGATGTTTGATAATTCAAACAAAATCGCAATTGCACACCCAAGAATAATCCATTGCCGGCCGCCCCATACAGATTTGACACGGATGGAATCGTCAAAGGGCCCTGTTTCCATCTTTACTTTTGCATTAACATTAACAGAAGGGTTTGTAATTCTTACATCTTTTGTCTCAATCATAAAATACCTCTTTGAATATACCAATAATCTATTATGCGAAAAACTTCAAGATAAAAGCCGCATAGGCGGCCTTTATCAACACCATTTCATTAGAACCATTTCCAGGGTTGCAACATCTTTATGAAGTTCATTGCACCACGACGGTCAACAAACGTATGACCACAACGCGGACATACCTGGAACGGCGCAATCATCATCTTGACCTTTTTCTTTACCATTAACCATACATACAGGCCTGCAATCCATGCCGCGGCAACCAGCCCCCACGCAACATAACCGAAATACTTATCAACAGTGTCTGTTATAACGGTTATAACGGTTACATCTGACTTTGCCAAATCATTGTAAATCTTGGTCGCAACCGGCCAGCTGGACGGGCGCCATGGATATACATGCTGAATCCCGTAATTGGTCAACAGAGTCGTACCCAGACCGCCGGTGCTTTTATCCAGCTGATTCTTTATGGCCTCGTCTATCATTTTATCAAATTCAACCTGCAGCAAGGAGGCCAAATCATTTTCAACCTTGTCCAGCTGGGCATTGACCTTGGCCGCAATATCATCAACTTTGGCGATTGCCTGGTCTGCCTTGCCAACGGTGGCATCAACTTTATCAACACCCGCGTCTACTTTGTCCAAGGCATTGTCTATGCCATCGGTTTTTATACCGAACTTGCCGGCAATTCCCGTTAATTTTTTAACGCCGGCCGTTGTTTCCTTGGCCTTGGCATTCTTTTCATGTGCGGCGGAGGCCGCTTCTTTTGCCTTGGCCGTAGTGTCCGTTACTTTATCAACGGCAGCCTCTGCCATCTTGACCTTATCAATAGCATAGGCGACCGGCTTTTCCAGATTTATCGCATCTTTGATACCGTCAAGTAACTTTTCATATTGTTCAACGATATTACGCTGAAGGTCAAAGAACATTGACACAACAATCGATTTCTTTATCGGCTGAGAATATGTATTTTTTACATGCAGCGGCGCCCATATAACCAACGCCAACCAGATAACGGTTATAACCGCAAATATTTGCTTTACACGCGTGACGTACGACGTTTTTTTTGCAACCGTCTTGGCGCCACCGTGGTCGATTACCTCGACTTCTTTCTTTTTACGTGCCATATTTTCTCCTTTCCTTGATAAAAATATTATTGATTATTTTTTGTATATCGGTCAATAAATTCTTGCTTGAACTCAGAGAAGCGCCCCTGCTCTATAGATGCGCGAATTCCTTTCATTAAGTCCTGATAGAACCATAAGTTATGCTGGGTCAGCAGTGTCGCACCCAATATCTCGTTGCACTTAATCAAATGATGAATGTAGGCACGCGACAGCTTGCATGCCGGACAGCCGCATTCCGAATCAATCGGCGCCGCATCGTCGCGAAAGCGGGCATTGCGCATATTCATTGTGCCATCACGTGTAAATGCCTGGGCCGTGCGTCCGGCCCGCGTCGGCATTACGCAGTCAAACATATCAATTCCGCGTTCCACCGCCCCCAGAATATCCAGCGGCGTACCAACACCCATTAAATAGCGCGGACGGTCCGCCGGCAGATGCGGCGTGGTGGTCGCAATCATGCGGAACATGACGTCTTGGGGTTCACCCACGGCCAGGCCGCCAACCGCATATCCATCAAAACCGATTTCCGTTAACTGTTTTGCGGACTTTTCACGCAAATCCGGAAAATCCGCGCCCTGAACAATGCCGAATATTCCGTATCCGGGTCGGTCAATAAAAGCGTCTTTGCTGCGCCGGGCCCAGCGGGCGACCATATCCACATTTTTTTCTGCGCGCTCTCGCGTAGTCGGCAGATGCAGGCATTCATCCAGTACCATTGTGATATTTGAATCCAGTTGATGCTGAATATGAACAGAATCTTCGGGCCGCAGAAAATGCTTTATCCCGCCGTCAATATGAGAGGTAAATTCAACACCCTCTTCCTTCATTTTTACCAAATTTGACAGTGACATAACCTGAAAGCCGCCACTGTCAGTCAAAATGGGGCCCGTCCAGCCGCCAAAGCGATGCAGACCACCCATTTTTTCAACCAAATCGCCACCGGGACGCATCATCAGATGATATGTATTACCAAGGATAACCTGGGTGCCGGTGGCGGCAACCTGGTCCATGGTTAAGGCCTTAACCGTTGCGGCGGTTCCCACCGCCATAAACGCCGGTGTTTCAAAATCCCCGTGTGCGGTATGCACGCGCCCACGCCGCGCACCACCGTCTGTTTTCAACAAATCAAACTTTAATGACATTGATACTTTCCCCTATTTAAAATTATCGTGCCAAATTTCATTAAGATTGGCATCAAAGTTCGCCCCATATGTAATAATTGACATGGGGCCGTCAAAATATCCGCGCGAATACCGCACAACGTCATCACGCCGTATGGATTCTGACATTTTAATATCGCCATAAAAATCATAAATCTTGCCATGGTCGCGATAAGTGCTGATTAGCCGATCACAGCGACTGCTGGCAGATTCCAGCCAATCCGCCTGGCTTAACTTATTACGACGTGCAAATCGTTCCAAATCGGAATCTGAAAACGGGCAATTATTATAAACGTGATGTACTGTTTTTGCGGTCAATGCCACAACACGTGAAATATTTTCCGCAGATGTTTCCGTGGCAAAGCCTGTAAGATTGAATTTTTCATTACCGACAGAACTTTGACCAAATCCATAAACAAGCCCATTTTCACGGCGAACAACCTCTTTAAGTTGCTCCAACATATATTTATCAAATTTGCCAAGGCACATTGATTGGAAACGGTCTTCGTAATTATTTCCGCAAATATCTGGAAAAAATATACGCAATTTTACGTTTTGATTGTTCTTGTTTAGCTTGTGCGCAATGGCAGGCGTATAATCAAGTTCCATATTTTCCGAAACGTCTGTACGAGGCAAAAAGGAAAATGTCTTTTCCAAGACCGCCAAAACCCGGTCAGCGTCATTGATTTTACCAGACACGCAAATGATACAGTTCAGCGCCGACAGACGTCGGTGCAAAAACTCCATCATTTGTTCACGCGTAAAGGACATAATATTTTCCTCTGTCCCAAATGCACGCGTTGAAAACAATGCGCCGCTAAACAGTTTGTCGGAAATAAAATCACGTAGCTTATATTGCGGGTTATCCAGCGCGCGCCGCCATTCATCTATAATAACGGTGCGCTCGGTATCTATCTTTTCCGGCGCGAACAGAGAGCTTTGCAGGCGCTCCCCTATCTGTTCTATCAAAACATTTATATTGTTGGCAATTATTCGACCATATAAAGCCATAGAAGCCTGGCCTGTTGACGCATTGGTGACACCGCCATTATAATCCAAGAAATCGTCCATCAGGCGCTGCGAGGGGAAACGGCGTGTCCCCTTGCACAACATATGTTCACAAAAATGCGTCAATCCGTATTCAGAAGGATTCTCGTCGCGAACGCCGGTACGAAACAAAACTTTTACGTTTACAGTCTCCAAATCCATCGGGTCCAGGATAACCGTCACACCGTTTGATAATTTATGCAATGTCGGATTATACTGCATTTCCATTCTCCGTATTATCGAACACGACCGGCGGCCATGGCCAGTTGCATCTGTTGCAACTGCTGTTGCAGCTGGGCGTAAAGACGCCGCATCTGTACCACCTGGCGGCCAAGCGTAAATGTAGCCGTCTGCAACTGCGCATCTGTTGCATTGCGGGTATCCACCTGTGTCTGCAGGGCGTCAATCTTTGCCTGTAGTTCGTTATATTTTTTCTCGGACGCGGCAAACTGCCTGTCACGGCCGTTTTTATTTAAAAATTTTTTAACGGAATCCCGGGCCGTTTTTGAATTTACCAGCATTGTGCCGTATTTCAGCGCAGCCTTGCGACCGGCCTTAGTGCGCATAAAGCGTGCCAACAATTTTGGGTTTGCCAACAAGCGTAATAAAACCGGCATTTTTAACCCTCCTGTTCCTGTTTAAACAATAGACAACAATCCCCGTACGAAAAAAAGCGATATTTTTCCGCAATCGCATGATGATATGCCGCACGCATATTTTCCAGACCGGCAAAAGCAGATACCAGCATAAACAAAGTTGATTTTGGCAAATGAAAATTGGTAAGCAGAACATCAACGGCACGGAATTTATATCCCGGCGTTATAAATATATTTGTATTTCGGCAAATCGGCACAATACGCCCACTCACACCAGTACTACCGGCATCCATTGCCGCACTTTCCAGCGTTCGCATCGACGTTGTTCCAACCGCAATTACGCGCGCGGCATTGTTTATTATTGCAGCCTGTTCTTCTGTGATACAGCACCATTCACTGTGCATTTTGTGTTCGGTTAAATCTTCGGTTTTAACCGGCATCCACGTTCCGGCCCCGACATGCAAAGTCACCTTTACAATTTTTGCACCGCGCGCCTCGAGCTCGGCCATAAGCTCGGGCGTAAAATGCAACCCGGCCGTTGGCGCCGCCATGGACCCAACAGGGTCGGCGTATACGGTCTGATACCGTTCGCGGTCAGATGCCTGCTCTTCGCGGCGCATGTATGGCGGCAAAGGCATTTTGCCGACCTGGTTCAACGTTTCAAAAACATCATCACACAAAAAGCGTATTTTCAGGCCGCTGTCTGAATTTTTATCCAGCACCTTTATCATCGTGCCGTTTTCCAATTCCAGCTTTGAGCCAACAGATATTCGGCTGAACTTTTTACACAGCCCCCACCAAACCTTTTTATTTTCGGCGGTATGTAATGTTATTTCATGATGCCCCGCCATAAAGCGAGCCGGAATAACCTTAGAGTTATTAAATACAACCACATCACCCGGTTGAATAAAATCCAAAAAATCACGAATATGCCGGTCAGATATACGCGGACCGTCCACCACCAGCATGCGCGATGCGTCACGCTGTTCCAATGGGCAGCCGGCGATAAGTTCCGGCGGCAGTTCAAAATCAAAATCAGATGTGTGCAACATTTTTATCTTTGTTTCGTTTTTATTTCCCGCATCAGGCTGTCACGGCGGGCAATTTCGCGCAATTCACGCAATGTATGGCCGCGCGCCGTGCGTATTGTGGTCATCTGGACCGGCGGCCGCAAGCCTTGATAATACAACGAATAATTTACAGGCTCGTTCATGAAACGTGAATTTCCTGTAATTGTATCCCCAACATTCAGATACGGATAAAATCCGCCCTCTTTGAAAACGGTATCGCCATCAAACGTCATGACATGATTGACGCCCGGGTTCGCAATGGAATGATATACGATTTTATTTGCCCCCTTGTCAGTGATTATATAATCATCCGTATTGTCCGTCGAGCACTTTGCAAATACCATTGCCGCCACGATGAACATTGCAAATGGCACCACGGTGATAACCATGCCTGCATTAAAATTTTCTTTTTCCATCATTTCTTGAACTCTAACCCTTGGTCGGTATAGTTTTCCGCCTTGTTTTCCCAATCAGGTTCCACCCGAACAAACAGATGCAGGCGCGCGTTTACCCCCCACTGGTTCTGAATATCGTGACGGGCGGCGGTCCCAATCTGCTTTAACTGGGCCCCGCCACGACCGATTACAATCTTTTTATGGGCATCGCCACGAACAACGATTTTCTGGTATATGTCTAAAACACCCTCCGGGTCGACATCTACGCGTTCGGTCACAACATTTATGTGATACGGCAATTCCTGATGGATATATTTGTAGACTTTTTCACGCGTTAATTCCGCCAGATATAGTTCATCCGGGACATCGGACGCATCGCGCGCATCAAACAAATATGGCGATGCGGGCATAACGGCCGCCAAAGAGTCCAACATTCCGACCACCCCGTCATTTTTCAGCGCGGAAATCATAAATATTTCTTTGAAATCCGCCAGCTCTGACAATTCTGCAACAATCGGCAGCAGGTCCTGTTTGCGAATGGCGTCAACCTTGTTCAAGGCAACAAACAGGTTTGGACGGTCTTTGATTTTCACAACCAGTTCGCGAATTGTATTTGTAATACCCTTTTGCGCATCCATAATAAGCAATATCGCATCCGCGTCCGCCACCGCGTCCATCGCCGCCCCGACCATTGCACGGTCCAGACGACGACCGGGCTTGAATACACCCGGGGTGTCCACGAATATCAGCTGGCGGTCGCCAACCATCTTTATTGCCCGCAGACGAGTGCGCGTCGTCTGTACTTTATGCGAGACAATTGAGACTTTCCGTCCCATTATTTGGTTAATAAGCGTGCTTTTCCCGGCATTTGTCGGGCCCACGATTGCAATAAATCCTGAATATGTCTGTGTCATGCCTCAACAATAGCACATAAAAATAAAAAATCCAGCGCAACGGCCGGATTTTTTTATTATATTTCGTCCGATTTTTCTTCTAATTTTTTAGTCCACTCGTTATCCGGGAAATTCATTTTTAGCATCTCCGTATACCCTGCAGCCTGACCGGGCACACCGATTGCCAGATAGCATTCGGACAGACGGAACAGCGCCTCGGGCGTCATAACAGTTTCCTGGGCGTCGGATACTACAGACTGAAGGCGGGAAATCGCGGACGGCCAATTCTGGCGCTGCATATCCTCGCGCGCGGCATACATAACCTTGCCCGCGATATAGTTCTTTAAGATTACTATTTTATTTTCAGCGTTTTTTGCGTACGGGCTGCGCGGGAAACGCTGAACCAGCTGCTGGAACTGTTGCAGGGCATATGTTGACATTCCCGGCTCGCGTCGTACATCACTTACCTGGCGATAATAACACATTCCGCGCAGATACAAGACATACGGAACATCCGGATGACCGGGATGAAAGCGCATAAAGCGGTCCGCCGCCAAAATTGCACCGGCGAAATCTTTGTCCAGATACTGGGAATATGCCGCCATTACCAGCGCATCGGCCGCCCAGGGACTTGATGGATACTGCGTTTCCGCCTTTAAAAACTCAGCCGCCGCCTGCTCGTAATGTTTTTTATTAAATTCCGCATATGCGCGTTCGTATATCTGTTCCAGAGGCTCTTCAACCATTATCTCGGTCTTTTTACCACCGCATGCCGCCAAAGTGGCTGCAACACAAAACAGACATAATATTTTTTTCATGGGTTCATTCCTGTCTTGATTTTATTTTACAAACGGCAGTATAATCCATTCCATGAAACTAGGCAAACATATTTTCGGGGTTGGTGCCATGACCGGCATCAGCCGTATATTCGGCTTTATTCGCGACATGCTGATTGCACGCGTGCTGGGGGCGGGACGACTGTCTGATATATTTCTGGCGGCGTTCAAGCTGCCGAATCTGTTTCGCGACCTGTTGGGCGAAGGCGCACTGTCATCCATATTTATACCAATGTATGCAGACTCCAAAAAAGATGAAGGGTTTGCAAAGAATGTTTTCTCGTGGCTGGCGCTTAGCCTGCTTGGGATTGCCCTGTTGTTTGAAATCTTTATGCCACTGGTCATATGGATTCTGGCACCGGGGTTTGATGCGGACCCGGGAAAAATGGAGCTTACCGTTACCATCTCGCGGATTATGTTCGTATATGTAATATTTGTTTGCGTATCGGCATTCCTGTCGGCGGTACTGAACGCCTTTTCACGGTTTTTGCTGGCCGCATTTATGCCGGTGCTGCTTAACATCATGCTGATTTGCGCATTACTGTTAAGCGCGTTTTATGCCCCCGGGACAGTTCTGTACATTATGGCGGGAACGGTCGTTTTGTCGGGCCTGATTCAGGTGGCTGTATTA